>JBJECC010000267.1:0-4520 GCA_051870655.1 Parabacteroides sp.
CGAGATCCATAAGCAATACCTGTTTTCTCCACGAATGAACTCTTGAGCTCCTAATAGAGGGTGAATCAGAATGGTAGATTCTGGCGCTTCCTCTATTAACTGGTTTTTCTCATATTCATTCAGAATCAAAAAGCCACCATCATTGGGCATACTGCCAAATGACATATTAGGAAAATAAGATATAGATTCAGCATGTTTCTCTACAAAAGTTACTTTACTACAGGTTAAATACGGATTAATGTGATCAACAATTTCTTTGTTATCATCCGTAAATATATACTTGGTACAATTCTTGGACGATATACCAATAATCACACAAGTTACTCCTGCGTTATACTTTGCGTTGTTTGTCCATTTGAATGAATGATAAGCAAATATAATGTTCACGTCCTTTTCAAATATAGAAGGCCATAATAATGCAACTTGTTCACCTTGGCAAATAGAGTTGGTTGTTACAAATGCCAAACGTCCTAGACTTTTGGAGATATAACAAGCCCCTTTGTAAAACCAAGTGGATATATAGTCTAAATTATTATAAGCGATGTGTTTCCCCATAGCATAATCCATATCCTCTTTGTGTTCCAAAGTTTGTAATCTGGCACCTAAATATGGCGGATTCCCAAAGACAAACACCTCCTCGTCTGCTGTATGCGGACAAACCACGTTCCAATCCAAGCGACAGGCATTGCCACAAACGATTTGGGTAATGTTCTTGAGGGGCAAAGCATGGGTATTGACTCCAAACGCTTCATTGAGTTTCCTGTTCATCTGGTGTTCGGCCAACCAAAGCGACAGCATCGCTACTTCATGCGGAAAGTCGAGCAATTCAATGCCATAGAACTGGTCGAGACGGATCACGCTGTTATCCACCATCAACACACCGCCCTCTCCTTGACATAGTTTCTGTAGTTTTAAGATGTCCATTTCCAAGAATCGGAGCGACTTGTAGGTGATGATCAGAAAATTGCCGCTTCCACAGGCCGGGTCAAAGAATTTCATGCGGCTCATCCGTTGCAACAGGACATTGCCGGCTTTCTCAATAGACCGGCGCTCTTTGAGGTAGTCCGTTTCTTTGATGTCCCGTAGATTCCATAGCTGGCGTACATAATCGTAACGCTCCTTCAGTTTGTTGTATTCCCCACGAAGCTCGTCCAAAAACAGCGGATTGATTACCTTCATGATGTTGGGGACACTGGTGTAGTGCATCCCTTGGTTGGCCCGTTCTTCCGGGTTCACTACGGCTTGGATCATGGATCCGAAGATGTCGGGATTGATCTCTTTCCAGTCCAGTTCGCCACACTCGATGATGAGTTTTCTCGCCTTGGCTCCCATACGTGGAATCTGGATATGCTTTGCAAACAGGCCTCCGTTGACATACGGAAACTGTGTGACAATGTGCGGGATCTCGCTGCTACGCTCTGAGAGGTCCATCACGTTGAATGTTTCGTTGAGGTAGTCCGAAAGGTCGCTCCCGTCCTCTTTGGTGTATCGGATGATGGACGAGGTGAACAACCCCTCTTCAAAAATGCCGGTGTCTTCGGCAAAGAGACAGAACAACAGTCGGGTGATGAAAATGTTGAGGTCGTGCAGGTCGCTGTCGCTGCGGAAGTCATTGTAGGCTCGCAACTCGTCGTGTAGTTTGGCCAGTTTCTCGGCCGCCTTGATATCCGCAGGATTCTCTTCTACATAATGTACCCGTTCCACATCCATCAGGGGATAGAAGAATGCGAAATCGCAATGAAGCCTGTCGAGTGGGTTTTCGTAGGTGTCTTTCTCCCGCAGGTCGTAGGCCAAGATGCTGTGTCCGTCGCTCACGGCTACTATCTTGGGAGCGGCTTTTATGATCAGGCTGTCGCTCTTCAGCCTTTCCAGTGTCTCTGTCAAGCGGAAGGTGGAGCTGCTGCAAAAACAGAATAATCCTTTGATGAGCAATCCGTTGAAGCTCTTGATGATGCCCTTTCCTTCCTTATATCTCTCAATGTCGCGTTCACTTTTGCCAAAGGAGTACAGCAACTGAAAGCCCACTTCACCGGCGGATACACCTCCGTCGCGGAATGCCATCAGACGCTCTTCGATCTCCTTATAGCCAAGATGTTGTTTCTTTGCCATAGCGCTTCATAGGTATTAGGGCAAAAGCACTTACCGGCGACTTACGGGCAAATCCAGGGCCTCACGACAGGATAGAAAAAAGGCGTGCGCTTTTCCTTATCATTATCGTGAGGCCCTGAGAATGCCCGAATCACCTGATAAGTCATGCCCACGCCTATGAGGCGCAGACATTAACAACTTATCCTTCGGTGATTCTCATCATTGAAATTTCTCAGGTTTCACGATAAACCGAATAACTGCTAATGCTGTTAGTAATGTTCCACAAAATAGTTGCCGCCCGACGCTTGGGGCTCGCAATCCAATGACAAAGTTACAATAAATGCTGGAATAAGCAACGGAAAAGGGAAAGAAGTCCTATCCGCTGCGTTGGGATAGTCTCCCCGTTGCGCTGGGGAGCTCTGCTGATTTGCTCCGGATAGTCTGCCCACTGAGCCGGGCTCTCTATCTGCTGCGCCGGGCAGACTATCTGGCTCGGCTCGCCTACTCTACTCAGCTCGCTCGCCCGTACTGCTCAGCACGCTGGGCAGGGCAGCCCGGTTCGCTGGATAGAGCAACCCAACCTCATTCGTCAGCACTGCCCGGCTCGCTCATCAGTACTGTTCAGCTCGATTGTCTGTACTGCCCGCCGGGTCCTCTAACAGAGCTGGTAGATCCAAGAGGAATGGCATCTTATGTAAGCCATTCGAGATAGTTCTCGGGGGTGACGACAGCCGTTTGCCGGACTGGATATGTATTCAGGAAAGGTAAAGGGAAAGAGGTACCTGACCGTTTGGGATTCCATTTCATTTCGAACAAGGTGAACTCGCCGTCCATCTCTTCGATGTAATCGATTTCCTGTTGGTTGGTGGTACGCCAAAAATAGCCTCGTGTATAGATACCCCGATAATGATTGTATTTCAATCGTTCACTGATGAAGAAGTTCTCCCAAAGGGCTCCCGCATCCTGACGTAGGGAAAGCGGAGCAAAATGCTGAATCACGGCATTCCGGATCCCATTGTCATAAAAATAGATCTTCTTGCTCTTCTTGAGTTCCGTCCGCAGGTTGCGATTGAACGCTGATAGGCGGAAAATGATGTAACACTTCTCCAGCAGATCAATGTATTTTTCAACAGTTCTACTGTCAGATCCGACCGTTTGGGCGATTTCATTATAGGATACTTCGCTGCCGACTTGTAAAGCCAAAGCGATCAGCAACTTTTCCAGCAAAGACGGGCGCCGGATATCCTCCAATGTCAGTAGATCTTTATACAGGTAACTGTTGGACAGGTTCATGATCAGCTCTTTAGCCTCGTCTGCATGGTTGACAATATCGGGATACGATCCAAAAATAAGGCGTGACTCCAGGGTCTGACGTACACCCAACAATCCTCTGTCGTGCAGTAGTTCCGCTGTCGAAATGGGGAAAAGATGGTATTCATATTTCCGTCCGGTCAACGGTTCATTGAGTTTGTCTTGCAGCTCCAGAGCAGAGGAACCGGTAACCAGCAGCTGGATGTGGGGGAAATTATCGATGATCCGTTTGAGTGTAAGTCCTATTTGAGGAACTCGTTGCGCTTCATCAATCAACACAATCTGATTCTGGCCGATGAGTAGTTTCAACTCGGCCGTATTGATGTGAGTCAACAATTCTTTGACCTCCGGTTCATCACAATTCAACAGACAAATCGGTTGGTTTTGTTTGTCTGTAATCTGGCGGAATAGGGTACTTTTCCCTACTTGCCGTGCACCTATCAGAAGGATGACTTTCCCTTTGAAAAGCCTCTCTTCAATCTTTGTTTGTAAATCACGCGTTATCATTGGAGGGACTGTTTGTTTGATCGCCCAAAAATAGCATTATTTCTCCTAATCCAAAAATTAGGGGTGATTTTTTGGATCGTAATCCAAAATTTATACCCGATTTTTTGGATTAGGAGAAAAGATGTGAGATTGTCGGATTTTATTTGTAATTTCGATCCTGTTTGCGGACCTGGTTACGAGGGGGTCTTGCCGGTTGAAAAAATATACGTTTAACAAGGGATTTTTGATATGATGAAGAAAACTCTATTATGTACAGTTGTGTTGTTTTGTACATCGGTTGTGTGTGCACAGAAAACAGTCTATGTATCTCCGGAAGGAAATGATGGTTGGAACGGCAACGAACAGAGGCCGTTCAAGACGTTGGAAAGGGCTTTGACCGAGTCGGTTCATCTATCTGCCGATACATTATATATTCAGATGGCTTCCGGTGATTATCTGTTGAACAGGACCCTGAATCTGGCTGAATATGTCAAATCACCGGTAGTCGTATGCGGAAAAGAGGAAGATAAACCCCGCTTGATGGGCGGCATTCCGATCAAGGGCTGGGAAAAGCAGGAAGGGAATGTGTACAGGGCCTATGTCCCGGAAGTGAAACTGTATGACTTCGCTTTTGA
>JBJECC010000268.1:0-4511 GCA_051870655.1 Parabacteroides sp.
CAAGGTGCTGTCATGTATTTTGGGGTAGATGATGACCTTGAAGTATATGGGCTAAAGAACACCAAGAAACTGATGGAAGACATTCCCAACAAAATAGTGAATAGTATGGGACTGGTGGTTGATGTAAACCTCTATGAGCAAGACGGATTAGAATATATAGAGGTAACAATAGCTCCAAGCAATGTCCCTATCAGTTATCAGGACCAGATATACAAATGCATGTCTATAATGACCTAATAGAGATTTGGAACGAAGGTACATTGCCTGAAGGGTATGATGAAAATGTGTTATACGGCAAGCATTCATCTAAACCGCGCAATCGAAACATTGCTGACACAATGTTCAAGGCTGGTTTTATTGACACATGGGGACGTGGTTACAAGAAAATACGTGACGGATTTGAAACGGCAGGTATGCCTATGCCAAAAGTCCAAAACTTCTGTGGCGGTGTTCAGGTCGCAATAGAACGAACAAAATTTATGCAAATGTCAGGTGTAACCGATAATGGCGGTAATTTTGGCGGTAGTGGCGGTAGTTTGGCGGTAATACAACTGTCAGAAAGACAAAGGAGAATCTGCGATACAATAAAAAACAATCCCAAAGTAACCGTTGAACAGATGGCGGTAGCATTGTCAGTCGCAAAGAGGACATTAGAACGTGAACTGGCAGCTTTGCAGAAGATGGGAGTATTGGTTCGCGAAGGTAATACGAGTGCAGGACATTGGGTAATCATTTAGGAATGTGGCAATCCGAAAAATATTTCAGGCGGAAACATGCATGTTTTGATGTTTCCGCCCAAGATACAGCCTGATGGCCTTGCGTACAGAATCCGTTTCGTTGTCCTTTCAACGGCGGACAACGGTCACTCCCCGTTCCGTCTCGATGCGGAGCAGACAGGGAGTAGGAGGCACCTCCCACAGGAGGCTGCTTCCTGCGGCAATCCGCTGTTGCCTTTGCAGGCAATGACCGGCATAGTCATAGAGCGTCAGGCTCCGGACTGCACGGTGGACCGTGATCCGGATCTGCTGAGGCTGCCGTTCGAGGCTGACCCATTCCTCCGGTTGAATGGCAGTTATGCCATCCGTCCCCTCCAAATAGACTGCCTCAATCACCGGCAGGTTACTTGCACGCAGAGACGGCAGCTGGCGGATGTCGAAATCATACTCCTTCTCTTTCGAGAGCAGCTTCCCGGACAGGAACCAGCCGTAGAAGTAATGTCCCTTTTTGGGCCCTGCGGAGAGATGGGCCGTGTTGCCACGCAGCTTCGTCACCTTCACCAATCCCGCTTCCTGCTGGTTGTTGTCCAACTGGAAAGGAATCTCGCGGAACTTCACCGTGATGCTCTCCACATCGTGCTCCACAATGAACTGGTACGCCATCTCGGCATCCTCGATCAGCACCCCATTGATGTACCACCCTTCAAAGGCATAACCCTCTTCGGGTATGGCCGTGATCGTCACCTTCTGGCCGGGACGCATCACGCCCTCCACCTGCACACTGCCCTGGTCGGAAGTGGAGGGATCCACCTGGACGGGAATCTCCGGATAGTCCGGTACGACTGGTGTGCCAGGATCCGGATCGGGTGTCGGTCCCGGAGTGTCGGGATTTCCCGGCGTGGTCACCTGGGCAAAACGAGCCTCCAACGTGCAGCGGTTCTTCGAGATCGTGTAGTCAAACTGGATGCGGTCGGAGAGGAGCTGGCTTCCCTCATACCAGCCAAGGAACCGATACCCGAAAGCCGGTGAAGCCACCAACCGGACGGTCGCGCCAATCGCATAGACTCCGTTTCCGCTTTGTGTCACATTGCCGGCCTCGTTCAGGTTCCGCTTCACATAGAGCCAGCCCACCGACTGCCCCGGTTCAGCCGGACTCTCCGGATTCCACGTGAAGACAGCTGTCACATAGGCGTGTCGGTTGGGCATGGTAAAGAGCAATTCCTCCTGCTCGCCGATCGTCTCCCCGTTTCGTTCCCAGTGGCTGAACGCATAGTCGGGATAGGGAATGGCCTTCAGCTTCACCGATTGGCCGCTCTCATACAGCCCGTAACCGTTCTCCTCGCCCACATACTGGTTGACTAAACCGCCGTTGCCGGGGCTGCTGGTGGTAATCAGTTTGTAGAAACCGTTGCCCGGTTCGGCCGGGTTCTCTTTCGGATTAAATGCCAGACTGGCCGTAAGGCGACGGTTCTTCTCTACGGTGAAGCGGTAGGCCGGCTCTGTGCTGACGGTCGTGCCCTGCTCATCCACCCATGCCACGAAGTCATAGTCGTTGTAAGGCATCACGTTGATCTCTACGGCACTGCCCTTCTCATATCGGCCGTTGGCATTCGACTGGGAGAAGTTGGCACAACCGGCTGGCGTGGAGACAAGCGTCACGGACAATTGTCCCGGCTCTGGAGGAGACTCCGGATCCCAGCTGCTTTGTGCCTGGAGCTGGGTCGGGACTCCTGTCAGGAGCCCGACCAGCCAAATCAGATAGATATGAATGGTTTTCATACGATTATTCATTGATCATCAGACGTTCCGTGAATTTACCCTGTCGGGTGGTTATCGTGAGGTAATAGACACCGGCCTGTGGCAAGGCAATGCCGGACAGATCGCCGGTGGCCATGCGGTCGCATACGGTGCGGCCCATCGTGTCGTGTACCGTGACACGGGCTCCATCCGGCAGACCTTGCAGGAAGAGTTGTCCGCTCCGTACGTTCCATTGCAGACCCGCAATCGTTTCGATACCGGTCGGATTGCCTCCACGCACTTCGAAGCGGTCGTTGGTCTCACCTGCTTCCGCGGTAAAGCTGTAGGCCGATTCTTTCAGATTGGTCTGTGCACCTGTCACGTGGTCGGTCAGGATCAGATCGTTGGCCAATGCACTCTGTGCCGCAATGCGGTAGCTGCCTGCTACACCGAAGTTGCAGCCCAGGCGAACCACACCGTTTCCGGTCGGCCGCTCGTTGATGGCCAACTGCTGGTTGTCCTTGTCAATGGTGTAGAAAGCCGGTGCGTTCGGATTCATGCTGCGGAATTTGGCTGCATCCAGTCCCAGTTCATAGTCGGCCGAAGCCTCTTCGTTGAAGACAATGCGCGTCTTGTCGCTCAACGAATCGTTGGCCAGTACGAGATTGATCACCTGTCGGCTCTCGCCACTTCGCAAGGCTGAGGCACTCCGGGGCGTTCCGTCCGGCAGTTTGGCGGCACGACCGCCAGGAGTAAAGAGGATGCTGGATACATCATCAGTCTGTTGTACAAAGAAGGAGGTCAACGGAGCCAGATACGGGTCCACATCATCTTTCGTGTAGTATTGGTAATTGTTCAATTGTGCATCCCAAACCGTAATGGTTCCCTTGAATCCATTGTCAAACAGGGTTCCGATGTTGTAGTAGCAGGGGAATGGGTTGCCAATGAAGTTCCAGTTGGCATCTGCTGCCGCTACAGAGGTGTACTTCTGTAAAGGTACTGTGACAGATGAACGGTTCAACAGTTGGTTCATTCCTGTTGAGGCATTGTATTTGAAACCGCCCCAGGTGTTCGATTGGATAATGTATCCCTTATTGGCTTCCAATTTGTCTGTACTCTTCAACTGTTTCCAGGAAGCACCGATTCCGTTTTGGGCACGGGCGGCTCCATCGTAGTAACGGACAACAAATTGGATGGTTGAAGATTCCCCATAAGGTATAATTTCAGAAACCGGCAGATCATACGGCAGAGCAATGTATCGCCAACCATACTGCTGATCCCCATCTTCCAGTGTAACCATACTGGTTTCTATAGGTGAATCAATCAAGACACTGGCTCCTCTACGCAGGGCTACGCTGGCAGGTTTCCAAGTGGTAGAACCGCTTACAGTAACACCTGAATATAAAGTGACATCTTGCCCATCTACTTTGTTAGCATCCGTAATTGTTGTATTACTGTATGTAATAGTTTTTCCTTCGAAGCGAGGACGAATCACACGTGTTTTGCTTCCGTCTTTTACTTGTATAGTCAATGTCTGTTCTTTGGAAAGACAAACATCATCTTCGTACCAGCCGGTGAAGAAAGTTTCACTATCTAAATTAGTCAAATCAATGGAGACGGTGACGGATTGTATATCATTGTTGATCAAATATACTCGGTCTGCATAATTGTTGAATTCAATTCGTTCAAATTTACCGATGTATGTATGGTCTTGCCCGTCTGCTATAAATTGATATGGTATATCAGTTGAGATTTCATTCTCTCCCTCAAACCATCCTACAAATAGATCAACATATTTCCATCCTTCATTCCAATCTGGTACCTTGCAGATGGCATTCAAGGTCACTTTATCGCCTGATTCATAGACAGCGGATCCTGTAACTGTGCCCCAATTTTTATTGTTAGAGATAGCAGAGACAGTATTACCAAAACCAACAATATTGTTCCGATAGTCATACCAATAAGTATCTTTTTTGTAGGTCTCAACCAAACTGTTAGGTACATAAATCTTAAAAGTGTTCAAATCTACAGCAGGGAACGCATTCTTGCCACTTAATT
>JBJECC010000269.1:0-22482 GCA_051870655.1 Parabacteroides sp.
TTATTTTTTACCAAAAAAGGGCGAAAAAAAGTGGCGAAAAAAAACGTACGTTTTCGTTCGCCACTTCAATCGGGGACTTCTTGGATAGATTACCCCTTTGTGAAATGGACTTTTAGTAAACCTAGTATTAATATTAATTTTTAAGTTATGAACAAGAAGTTTTCTACACTTGTGGCCAGTATGCTTCTGGCCGGTGGAATGGGTGCTTTTGCTCAGCAGAACACATTGGACCAGGCTGTTTGGCCGACGGGTTCTGTAAACGTAGCTCCCTATGCTATTCTTCCTACAAATGGTGCGATTCCCGCTACAAAATGGTTGAATGTGAACAATGGTGCTGAGGCTAACTATGTACAGTTGGTTGCAGGTAAGTTGGGTGCAACTGCTGGTGATGGTAAGTTGGCTTTGACCATGGTTTGGCGTGCTGCAACTACTACAACCGAAGCTCATTATGAATTGGCTTTGGAAGATTTAACTTCTACTACGGACCGTGTTAAGTTGGAAAGATCTTTGTGGCAAGTGGTTGCTAAGAAGTATTCCAACTCTCCGGTTGTTTACTATCAGTTGATCAACAAGGCTTCTCAGTTACCTTTGCAAGTAGCTTTTGATAATGAAACTGGTTCTGCTACCAATGGTGTAGATGTAATTACTGGATCTATCGACTGGATGTGGTCTGACGGAGCCAATGCTTCTGTAGCTTCTAATATTACTGGTCTTACGGATATTGTACACCAGGGTATTCTTCGTGCTTCGGATGCAGCAGCCAATACTACTGTGTATTTGGTTAACGAAACTGGCAATTATGTATCTACAAAAGTACAGAATGCAACAGCCGCAGCTCCTACTGATGCTATCGTTTTCGAGGCTTGGGAAGCTAACCCCATTGTGTTGACAGCTGCACAGATCAACTATGAGTTGGGTTATGAAGGAATTCGTACACAGGGCCAAGGCGCTGGCAACTCTTTCAAATTCGTTTTCGATCCGCAGGTAGAAGGTTTGAACGCTACCAACGTGATGACAGAAAATACTTTCGTTGCAGAAGATGCTAAGACAACAGGACGCGTAGCTGGTGACGCTATGAAGGGTTATGTTCGTTTCAAGAAAGCTGGCAACAGTAATGCTTATTTGATGGTCGATACGGCTTATCATGATGCAACAGTCAATGGTAAGTATGACTTGCAGATGGCTGTGAAAGACATCTACGCTCCGAAGTTTGCTGTTGTAAAAGATGGTGGTTCATGGGATGGTACATTTGGTACTAAAACTTATTCGGCAGTTGCTGTTGCTCAGTTAAAACGTCAGACTAACTTTAAGCCTGTTTACTACCCGTCATCTTCTACTTTGCGTCTGCAAGCTGAAATGATCTTCAAGGCTGATAAGAATAAGTTGGTTGCAGGTACTCCTTGGTGGGAACAGATGTATAATTTTGTTGATTCTGATGATGATATGCAATGGCAAGATCGCAATGCGACAACTCAATCTGATGTGAAGAGTGGTGTATCTGCTGTTTCTGTAACTGGATATGATGTGATTGATGAGATTCAATCATACGATCGTGCCGGTTATTATGTTCCATACAATCGTTACCTCACTACTCCTACTAGCTACTACTATTTGTTAGATTGGCAGACAACAGGTGGATCTGCAGGTGATGTAAAATGGAATGGTGTTGCGGGTCCAGCAGATTCGGATCGTGATTATGCTGGTTGGTTCCATGAAACTGGTGCTACGCCTGCGAGCACTAACTTCTTCGCTACATTGTCTATGAACAACGTTGTTAAGTTGACTACATTGACTAACTCTCCGAAGCATGTAGTTTTGACTTGCGACGTTCGTGACAAGTACGATGCAAACGATGTTTTGGCTGGTGTAACTATTACTACAGGTAAGTATAACGGTCTGTTGACGAACATCACATTGGCTGACTCATGGCCTATCTATGTAGAGTTCGCTTCTATCGAACCGGGCTTCTACTATATGCAGAATGCCAATACGATCAACACAGACCTGTTGAAGACTGGTGAATATCGTTACGAAGACTTGGCTGCAACTGCTGCTACATACGCTTACTGGAATGCCTTGACAGAAAAGCATGAAGTCGGTTTTGCTAACACTGTAGGTGTGAACGAAGGTGAAAATGGTAATGCTCGTACAGCTGCTGAAGGTAATGTTGTATATTCTGCTGATCTGAAGGAGATTCCGTCTGCTCAGTGGTTCATCTATGGTAACGGTGGTAACTACGAAATGTGGAACCGTGAGTCTGGCCGTAAGTGGGGTACCAGCTACTGGTGGGCTGTTAAGGGTCAACCGGGTGTATATGTAAACTACAACGCCTTTACAAACGGTACAGGTTTCTCTGGTGCGTTGAATCCAACAACTCACCGTGATACAGTTCGTCTGATCAAGGTGGAAGATGCTGTCTTGAGAGATATCCACGCTGGTTATCTGAACCTGACACAGGCTGAGGCTAAGCAGGATACTGCCCTCTTCAACTTCAAGTTCAACTTCGGTGCTTTCGACGCTTTGTTCTTGGATACTCCGGAAGGATCTGACATCCTGCAGGTAATGAAGGAGGCTAAGGGTCAGTACAAACTCGAAAGAGTAATGGACAAGACCGCTCAGATGAAGGATAAGTACAACGGTTCTAATCACTATACTGACGCATTGGTATATGGTTTGAATCCGTATAGTGATGCTTATCAGTTGGAGCGTGCGATGTATTACATCTACAAGGATGAGGTAAGCTCTGTCTCTACAGAGGGTACAGGTATCCGCACTCGTTCTTACATCACATTGGATGGTGGTCGCTACCGCGTCAATACAATCAAGGTTAGTGTAGATGGTAATGGTTACACTACTTATGATCCGGAACAGAACAATGGTAAGGCAGATCCGCGTAAGTACTTCTATGTAAAGCAGATGTCAACTGAAACTCCGAACCAGTATGTATTGGTTGATCCGGAAACTGTAGGTCGTGAAATGAATGCTAACGGTGATAATGCACAGGGTGTACGCGTATTCGTGAACCAGTTGTCTTTGGAGGCTCAGCCGGCCGGTTTGGTTTCTGACGCTGCTTCTAACGTAGCTGACAACAGTATCTTCTCTTTGGAAAAGGTACAGGCACTGAACTATCGTGACGTACGTACAGAGGGTGCATTGCGCGACACCTTGACATTCTTCAAGGAGTCTAACGAGGCTATCCTGCTTTACGAAGACTGCCACGTACAGGGCTCTTCTGTAGGTCTGTTGGGTCGCATCAACGACTATCAGTTGAACAAGAACTACTCATTGTTTGTCGATACAGCTGATACTCGTAACATCGCTAAGCCGATCTTCTTGTTGGCTATCCGTCCGGAGACATTCGGTGAGAATGGTTCTAACATCGATGATCACAACAAGGAATGGTATGTAGAGGGTGACTATCTGGTTAACATGATTGACTCAGCCGCTACCATCGCTCCGAAGGCTTACAACCCGTACAAGTACACGAACATCGAGAAGAACGTAGAACGTAACTACTATCGTCTGGGCTTCGTTCCGGCTCGTCACGAAGGTGATCAGTTGATCATCAAGAGCAACAACAAGAAGATCGACCTGAAGAAGGGTATGACGAAGGCTTCATTCGCATTCCGTTACGCTGATACAGATCGCTCTAAGTTCTATATCGAAACTACTTACGATGGTGCTGCTACTGGTTGGGTGAAGATCCTGAACGAAGTTCCGGTAATCACAAACGACATCCAGGAGGCTGAAGTTTACCAGGTACGCAAGGCTACAACTGATCCGACTGCTAACGAAGAGGTTGCTGCTGCTGAGGTTTCTGTAGTAGCTGCTAACGGTGCTATCATCGTGAAGGGTGCTGCCGGTAAGGTCGTAACTGTTGCCAACATCTTGGGTCAGACAATCGCTAATCAGGTAGCTGCTTCTGACAATGTAACCATCGCTGCTCCGGCAGGTGTAGCAGTCGTTACAGTTGACGGTGAGGCTACTAAGGTGGTTGTAAAGTAAGAATTATGATATAATCAAATAATTTAATGGAGTGCGCTTGAGAGTACCCTGCGAAGGAGAAAGCACTCCTTAATACTAAAGTAAAAATAAAGTTCTTCTGCCGGTAACTTTGTGAAAAGCGAAGGCAGACCCCTAAAGGAAGCACCGGCAGGTCAGTGACCGACCGGTGCTTTTGTTCTATCAGCCCCACCGGGTGCACCCGGTGGACCATGTTAAACTAAAAAATAAATGATCATGAAACAACGATTACTATATGCCATTCTGATGTTCTTCGGAGTGTTGGGCATGGCGAACGTTGGAGCTCAGACAACGACCAGTATTGTCGTGAAGTCCAACGGTACGAAAGATGTGGTTGTGACATTGAATCAGGCAGCGACAGTGACGACTTCAGATGATGTGACACTGTCAACTGATGGGAAAAAGGTCACGATCAAGCAGGGATATACGAGCGCGGTGACAATCGGGGCTGCATCAACTGATCCCACTACGGTTACACTGGAAGGTAATATGACTGAATTGTCTGTTACGGACAATGCGTTGACTTCGCTCTCTCTGAATAATGTCGGTTATTTGAGGAAGTTGACAGTCAGCAGTACTTCTTTGGCTTCACTGACTTGCTCAGGCAAGCAGATGACTTCTTTAAATATTTCAGCTGCTTCAGCCTTAAAAACGTTAGATGCTTCTGATAACCAGTTGACTGATTTGACTATTCAGTCATCCGCTGTGCTGGAAGATGTGAAAGTAGGCAAGAATGCATTGACCAGTTTGAGTTTTAATAACCATGCTGCGACCTTGGAGAAGCTGGATATTTCGGATAACTTGTTGACTGCTTTCAATCCTGCTGCATTGACTCAACTGACTTTGTTGAATGTGTCGGGTAACCAGATTCTGACGATGACAGGAGTTCCTGCTAAATGTAAGGTCACTTGGGGAACGCAGACGGTGAATATGACTTCTAATAATACCACAAATTCTAACATCGGTTTTCGTATTCCGACCTTGTTGAATGAAGCTGGTATTACAACAGAGGCAAATCCTTCCTATTCCAATGTGACTTGGCAGGTGTTGGATGGAACGGCCTACGTGGAGGACAACAACAAGACGGCTCACAAACAGTCCGGTTCTTGGGAGAACGAGTATCGTTTCTATGACAGTCAGACCAAGTCATACGTCAAGGGTACTTATCAGTGTACGATTACTACAGGTGGACGTACCTATAAGATCGCTAATTTGCAAGTATATTCGGCGATCTTTAATTTAAAAGGAGAATTACCAGCTAATGCCTCTTCTTTTAAAGTGTCTGGTATTCGGGGTGTGTCCGGTTCTGTTGATGTTTCCACTCATCCCCAAGTTTGCCAAGGCGACAAGCTGACTTTCGTATTGATACCTGATCCCGGTTATTCCGATGCGGAATATACGATCAAGGGTATGGATCCTGCCAATAGTACACAGGCTAAGCCCTATCGGGGTACTTCGTTTGAGACTGTTGTGAATGGTAAATACGTTTCACAGAGTGAAAGCGAGGAGCCGTCCATCTCTGCTTTAGTGTTGGCACAGGGTCATACCGTTGCTTACGAAAGCCCGAATCAGGATGGTGGTTCTTTCACGGTTCAGAAAGTGGTAGGCTCTACTGTCTCTGACTTGGCGAATGGTGCGACTATCGCTACAGGTGAGAAGTTGGTGGTGAAGATCACTCCGAAGACTGGGTATGATTTCAAGTTGGTGATCAACAAAGTAGATAAGACCTCGGCCGCTACCTACGATGGTACCACTTATACCTATACAGAAGATATCACCGATGCTTCTTATATGGATGGTACGACACCCCAGTCCATTACAATCACTACAACCTTTACCAATGCTTCTATTAAAGCATTTGCCAAGGTAGATGGAAAAACGGACTTTACTTCTGCAACAGTAGATTATTTGGCTTTCAGTAAAATGGTTCTCATCGATCAAACTGTTACTGAAAAAGAGATTTCTAATGGTGCTACTGGAGTCGATATTGTGCCCAACACAACCTATCAGCTTCGATTTACGTTGGGTAAATCCACCACAACCGGAAAGATTCACCGTCTGAAAGATATTACCATCAATGGATCTGCTCCCATCTCTATCAACAAAGATGAGATATCCGAAGGAATGCGTTATTCAGTAGCTTTCAAGGCTGAATCTTCCGATGTGACTCTCTCGATCACTACCAAGGAAATGCAGGAGGCTTCTATTACAGCATTGATTAACGATGGTGGTTCTGGCCAGAAACAAGTTTACGATGGCGAAGCTAAACCTGTTTTGTTCACGACAACCCCTGCTGGATTAGAGAAAGAGGTTGAGGTAACCTACAAAACTGATGCCACACCTCCAGTTGATATGGGTAAAACAGCTCCTGTCAATGTGGGTAAGTACAAAGCTGAATTGAAGTTTATCGAGAATGACAACTATGTTCCTGCAGCAACAGGTGGTTCTGTCTCTGATTTTGTATTGGAAATTGTCAAAGCTCCTTTGAAGATCGAGACCTTACCGACGGTAACGGTTACGAATGCCGGTAAGTATGAAGTGAAGGGCGGTAAAGTATCCTTCAAGGGCAAAGAGATTACCGGAACATTTGCGATAGCAGGAGGTTTGACTCAACCGGCTACAGATAATGTAGGTAAGTCTCATGCGATTGAGGTCGTATTTACACCGAAGTTAGCGGCTGATCAGGCCAACTTCGAACAGCCGAAGGCTACGGTCAATGTGATTGTGGCAAACAGTACATTGGATCTCTACAAGATTTCGATGGTAACGCTGCCGAGCGGTTACAGCATCCAGTGGCTGAACGGCCAGAAAGAGGTGAATATCTCTTCTGACAAGTTTGCTGCCGGTACGAAACTGACCGCTATCGTTACCTATCCGAAGGGCACGAAGGGTGTCAGCTTGGAGAAGACCTCTGCATTGGGTACTTCTACCATTACTGTAGAGGTTTCTTCTTCAGAAGATGGTAAGTTGGTTTATACGGTAGAAATCAAGGAGGATACCGAGTTGAAGGTGATTGCCGGAACGGGAGACCGTTATACAGTCACCATCAAAGAGCAGAACAAGGACTATACGGGTCAGCCATTGGACTACGATCCTACAACCGGTCTGTTGATTGCGGACAAGAATGGCAACAACGTTGCTTGGAGTTCTATTACTGCTAAAAAGACTGTTTCTTACAAGAATGCCGCCGGAGAAACGGTAGCCGAGCCGATCGATGCTGGCACCTATACTGTTTGTGTGACCATTGCAGCTGATGCTACCAATGGTTATGTAGAAACGACGGCTACGAAAGCGGCCTTTATTGTCAACAAGGTGAAACCGTTGGTTTATGCTTGGCCGAAGGCTTCTGCCATTGCCAAGGGTCAGACACTCTCTTATTCTGAATTGGCTGAAGGTTCTGTCAGCATTCCGGGTACATTCGCCTGGAAGAATGGGGCAGAGATCTTCACAATTGCCGGTACTTACCGCCGTCCGGTAGTCTTTACACCGGCTGAATCTTATCAGAAGAACTACATTGCTGTAGAATCTCGTGGTGGTGAGGCTTTAAGTAATGATGGCGCAGAATCCAACGAATGGGTTCAGTTCGTTGTCACCGATATGCAGGTTGTATCTTTTGTACAGAAGACAGAGGGAACCATTACGGTCGTCAACCAGTTGGGTAACATCCTCTCTCCGGGTAGTCCGATTTCTGAAGGCGATATCTTGACGATTACAGCCACTCCGAAAGAGGGCTATCTGCTGAAGTCATTGACGGTAAATGGTGTGGCACATTCCGGTGCTTTCACGGTTGGTTCTTCTTCTGTGGCAATCGATGCCGTATTCGAGTTGCAGCCGTCAGAGCCGGAGATCATTGTTGATCCGAATACACAGTATGTGGTGACCTTGCCGGCTGTCAATGCCGTTCGGGGAGCCAAGATCAACAAGGCGGGTGCCAATGCGGTCAAGATCGACCAGCCCTTCAGCTTCACGGTATCTACGTTGGCAGCAGACGCCAATAAGGTAGTGGTTCGTGTAGGCTCTACAGTGATTACACCGGTGAACGGTCTTTACACCATCGACAAGGTGTCAGAGAACATGACTGTTTCCGTGACATTGTCTGATCCGACTCCTATCCAGGTGGATGTGGAGAAGGAGATCCGGAATTCGAAGGGTTACCTGCTGGGTACAGTACAGGTACTTCCTGTGAACCAGTTGCGTGCAACGACTCCGAGTTATTACTACAACGATGAGTTGACCTTGATCGCCTATCCGGTGAGCGGTGTGACTTTCGCCGGCTGGAGTGACGACAAGACCATTCTGTCGAATGTCCGTACGATCACGTTGACACAGGATGTGAAGATCATCCCGCTCTTCTCAGGCATGCCGACTTCCGTAGAGGAGATCGAGGCCGTTGAGGTAATCGGCGGTGACCATTGCATCGTGATCCGTGGTGCAGGCGAGGCCCGTGTAACGATAGTCTCAATGGACGGCCGTGCCCAGCAGCAGACCATCAGCGGTGATGCACGTATCAGCGTGAACGCCGGTGTCTATGGTGTGATCCTGGAGCAGGGCAAGGAGGTTCAGAAAGTGAAAGTGATCGTTCGCTAAGACCTATTATTTCAGAAAGTGAGCGTCCCCGGCAGGCAACAGGCTTGTCGGGGATTCTTTTTGAAAATTTCTTGAGGAAATATTTGCAGGTTCAAAAAGAATGCTTACCTTTGCACCGTCATTAAAAACAACGATGGCGAGATAGCTCAGCTGGTTAGAGCGCATGATTCATAATCATGAGGTCCCCGGTTCAATCCCGGGTCTCGCTACTCTGAAAGCAGTTACTCTACCAGTAACTGCTTTTTTTGTCTCTTTTCAGATGGTTTTGCCTGAATTATTCAATTGAACATTTATCTTTGCTGTCAGATAATGGGATGGATATTGATCTCTTGGAAGATAAAGCGATCCGTAATCCCATACTTCGCAGAAATATAGATAATTCAAAGCTGTTAATTTATGGATGAGTAAATACATTGATAGAATTATGGCACGGACTTATATGAATGAATTTCATAAGCAATGGATAGAAACCAGCCTGCAATCCCTTCACTGACCCGATGATTCCGGAATGTAAATGATCTCTCCATTTTCCAATTCGTATGCAATACCCACTTTACGCCCTTTGCGTCCTCCCTTCTCTGTCTGGTCGGAAGGCGTGTAGCGCTGGATGGTTTGTCCCTGTTTCGTAATGATCTCCATATCCTCCTTACCCGGATTCTTGACAATGGAAAAATCCTTTTGAGACAGAAACTCAGTCATGTTGAAATGGGTGACGAGAGCCACCATCAAGGCAACGGCAAATACCATGGCCACGTCAAACAGATTGGAGACAACCCCCATCGGATCCGTGTCGCCTCCTTCGTGCAACAATCTATTTCGTTTCATGGTTCAATAATTGATGAATATACTCCAGATCATTCAAGTCCCGTGCGTACCAACGTTGCTTGACTTGCAATGTGACGATCCCAATCGCTGCAATCACCATACCTACTACAGTGGTGGCAAAAGCGACCTGCATATTATAGGCCATAGTCGCAATATCGCCGGTAGAAAGTCCGACCAATGCCGGACCCATGGGAATCAAGGTGCCCATCAGTCCCAACATGGGGCCCAATTTGGCACACATCCGTGAGCGTCCCAATTCCCGTGAGGCCTCCACCTCATAGTTGGCCACTAACCGTTCACAATAGGGCCTGTTTCCCCGGTGTTGTTGCAGTTTGCGCAGTGCCATGAGCAGGGGTTGGTTTTTCTGTTCCGGTAACTGGAGAAACCAGGCATCAACCGTTTCCGGGGAAAGTTCTTCCCACGAGTCGTGCAGCTGTTGCTGTAGTTTCATCTTTTGCCAAAACTCTCCGAAAAAGCCTCCGATCATGAAGAGTGCCCGGATAAAAAAGAGCAGGAGCAGGACAATGACCGGTACCAACAATCCGTTGGAAATCCAAAATAGTGCGTTTGAAATGGTTGTCATATCTGTTTATCAATTAAGTTTCTGTAGCAATTACCCCTAATGCCAGGATAAAGAGATTGGTCAGGAAAAGCAGCTCCAGCCGCAGTCCGCGATCCGGTAGCCCGAAACGCAACAGTAGTGCCAGGGCTGGAACGGTTACCAGTGTCGTGCCTGCCACTCCAGCTGCTATCTGGCGAAAACCGACCCCCGGAAAGGCATAGATCGTCTGGGTAAGGAGATAAAAGAGGACTCCTCCGATGAGCAGTCCCGGATAGAGACGCAGCAAAGTGCTGATCAACCGTTTGGCCCGGTTGTCATGACGCCTGTATGCCGCAAAGCCGTCGAAACAATAGGCAATCAGCATCACCACTTCGAGGGTGATACCGACTGCCACATCTTGCATTTGCTGTGGTGAGGCCAGGAAATCGGCTATCTGTGTGCGTGACTGTCCGGCGGCGGTACTCCACATCAACCAGACAAATGCCGCGCACAACAGAGCCGATCCAACTATTTGCCTATAAGAACCTAAGCTAATTTTCAGGAGAAAACTGAAACTGATGAAGACCAGCAATATGTGAATGATTGCCTCCATATTACCGGTTCCGACGTTTGACGGTCCATAACAAAAGAGCGAAAAGCAGCAATACCGACACGGCAATCCATAGGCTGTTTTGTGTCTTGCCTTCCGGTAGCGTCGGCAGGTCGAACCGCTCTTGTTTCAGTACGACAGCCTGGTCTGTCTGGACGGCCTGTTCCTTGACCTGCCGGATTTGTTGGCGATAGGTGTCGGAAGCGGTTCCGGCTGCATGCTCCGCAATGAAAGCCTCCAGTTTGGCATTGTCGCAGACAAATTCGGAACAAGCGGGACGGAATTCCTCTATCAGTGCCAGATGCAGATCGGTCAATTCCTGTAGTTGCTGTTCGCTGGCTTTCCAGTAGCCTTTTCGGGCCGTCTCCAGCATGACTGCGGTGATCTCCTGCAAAGCAGCTGGATTCTCGGCTTTGAAAAAGCGGTGAACACCCAATTGCAGCACATCCTTTACATACATATTGTGTAGCTCGTCCCAGAGCTCTTGGTCGATGGCGGAGGGGCGCATCACATTCCACCCGTAGGTGTTACGGATCGTTTTGGCAAAGGTATTGGCTGATCCGGCACCACCCTTCATCTTCTCCCGGATATAGGCGGGATTGAGCAGGGTAGTCCGGCTTTCCACGCCGATAGCCTCTTTCAAATTCTGCATCCGTACTTTGTTGCGGTTGCGGTAGTCTGCCATGAAGGCATCCGGCTCTTTCCCGGTGATATTCCGCACGGTGAGTGTCGTACCGCCCATAAATTCATAGACATGATCGAGACTCAAAGCGCCCCATGTGTTGCTTTGACGCGGCTGTACCACGACATCCGTGTGTTGCAGGGCTACTTTGAAGAGGTCTTTGACCACCGTTCCCCAGTTGGCGGAATCTCCATAGACCGCATTCATATTGTTCAGATAGGTATTGGCGATCTGCTGTTCCTCTTCCCAGGCATCCCCTTTTTCCACCAGATCCATGATACCGGTTCCGTAATGGCCATTCACCCCTCCGAATACACGTGCCGTAGCGAATTGCCGTGCCTTTTGCGGGGAAACACCTGTTTCCACCAACTGTTTTTCCGTCTCTACGGTGCCCTCGGCCACATAATTACCCCATTCGTCTCCTGTGGATTGGGATGCCATTTGGACAGCCTTGGTGATCAGTGCCAGCCGTGACGGTGCCAAATCGCGCAACTGACCGGATGTCTGCACGACGACATCAATGCGAGGACGCCCTAATTCGTTGGAGGGAATCAGACGCAGGTCTGTCACCCGTCCCATCCGGTCGCGAACGGGCTCTACTCCCAACATACAGAGTGCTTGTGCCAAGGTGGTTCCCTCCGTCACAATGAACTCACCGGCCCATAGAGTGTAGCTGACTTTTCGGGGATAGGAACCATGTTGGGCTACATATTGTTGCAGGAGATTATCCACCAGGGTTCTGGCGTTGTCCCATGCCCGGCTTCCCGGTGTTGCCTCCGCATTGATGGAATACATGTTTCGTCCTGTCGGCAGGGTATTCGGGGAGACAATGACATCGCCTCCCGGTGTCGGGGGAATGTAGCCACCATTGAATGCGTGCAACAGTGACTGCATCTCTTTCTCGGGAGATTGATGCAGCAGATCCCGATAGGTCATGACATGCTGTAATGCCTGTTCCGCCTCCACTACAGCTAAGGCAAATTCTTTTCTGTCTGCCGAGACCTTTCCATGCGCCTGCTCCAGATCGGACCGGGAGAGGGCTGCCATTTGCAACAGCCATTGAGATAGGTCGTTGGGAGAGGATGAGGTCAACAGACGGTGTACCTGCTCCTTGACAGGCGAGAGATAATGGCGGGAGATGAAGGCCGTACTTTCCCATTGTTCCTGTGTGATCCGTTGCCGGAGCCGGTCAAGACGGGCCAGGCTGTAGGCAATGGGATCAGCTGTCATGGCAATGACGGTCTCTTCCGTCTCTTGTGGTGTGAAGGGAATACCCAACGTATAGAATTTGCCGGGCATTTTCTCGTTGGCAATCTCCTCTGCATAGTTTTCGATCCGCTCGATATCGGTCTCTGTGAGCGGATGTTCCGGGATGGAATCCAATTGCAGATCACGCTGCAATCCCAGTTTGAGCATCTGCTGTTTGATTTGTCGGGCTATGGCCGGCTGCTGGGGCGTTTCGGCCTGGTGCCAACGGTCGATCTGCTGCATCAGGCCGGTGAACTGTCCACGGGTACGACTCTCCAAGAAAGGGGGTGTCAGATAGGAGATCAAGGCGGCATGGAGCCGGCGTTTCGCAATGATTCCCTCTCCTACGTTGCCGATCGTATAATAATAGAAGTGAGGCAGGTCGCCGATGAGACAGTCCGCCCAGTCCCGTTTGGAGAGGGCAACCGGTCTGCCCGGAGTGAACTCCAGACTTCCATGTGTGCCGAAGTGCAGCAATACATCCGCCCGGAATCCCTTCTGTATCCAAAGATAGGGAGCCAGATAGGCGTGGGGAGGTGCGACACTGGCACCGTGGACCAACATGAAATCATTGTCTCCTACGGCAACATGTGGTTGCGGAATGAGGACCACATTACCGAACCGGAGACAGGCAAACGCGATGGAGGGTTCTCCGTTGTGCATCCCGTTCATGAATTCTCCCGGTGCTTCCCCATATTTGTCCACGACCTCCTGGTATTTGTCCGGTTCCATCACCTCGCGGGCCCATTGCTCGTAGTCTCTCCGGGAGATCCATTGCGGATAGTCGGTTGCCAGGAACTCTGCTTCCGCCCCTTTGGCGTAAGGGCCTAAAATGGGCGCCTGCTGCAAGAGCATCTGATTGAAGGCTTCGAAATTGTCTGGAAGGCCTGTTACTTGATAACCCTCCTGTCTGAGTCGTTTCAACAGCTCGTATAGGGAGGCTGTCACCTCCAGACTGGCTGCTTTGAGGGCACTTTGCCCTGTTCCTTTAAAGAAGCAGATGGCAATCCGCTTCTCTGCCTGGGGAATTTTGCGCAGGTGCATGTATTTTTTGACATTGTGGACGAAGGTTTGCAGCCGTTCCGGTTCGCTGTCAAATACGACATAACCGTTTTCATGTTGGTTTTGTGTGGAAATCACCAGCGGGTCGATACTGCCATCTACTTCCGGCAGGACAATGCGTGCCGACAGATACCCGCCTGTCACCTGCTTGGCGTGTGAGTCGTCCAGCCATTCATCGTGGCTTAACATAAGGGGCAACGGACAGAAAAGCGGGATGTTCTGTTCGGTCATCCACTGAACGGCCTCGTCACCCAAACGACCCATGGAGAGATAGACAATGGCGTCGGGATGTACGCTTTTCAACATCTCCAACCGATGGGAGGAGGCGCAGAAGGGATAGACATTGAATCCTGCTTGCGTGAGATGCACAATCAGGCTGTCGATATGGCTACGGTTACCCTCCAACGGAGCATTCATGCCGGTGAGGAAGGCAATACGGGGTGCATCCTCTTGGTAAATTCCCTCTTTGCGCAGGTAGTCGGTCAGCTCTCCGGCTGTTTGGAAAAACAGTTCTTCATCCAGATAAAAGAACAGATTGGCCGGAATCTCTTTGGGGGCTTGTACTGCTGCCTTGAGAAGTTTGTGCCGGTCAAATTCATTGTGCACATAATGCAACAGACTCCGGTAGTTGCTTTTACAGCGGTTATTATAATAGGTATAGAGCAACTTGTCCTGCAGACTATCTACCTGATGGTTTTCCACCTGGTTGGAGGAGAAGCCGAATGTGTACACCATTTTCCCCCGTTCTCCTGCCCTTCGGATGTGATGCCGCTGTTCATCAGTCAGGCGCAATCCCGGCCCGAAAAGCAGGATCGCGTCGTAATCGGTTAAAGAAGAGGCCTGATCGGCACTCACCTCATCCACGTGAAGAAGGCGGCTGTCGGTGGCCAATGCCAGATTGGAGATTTGATACGCAGGGAAGTTCACCAACGCAATGCGCGTGGGTGAAAACAGAAAGTCATAACACACATAGAGACCGAGCAGACACAACAGCACGAGTCCCACTTTCCATCCTGCATGTCGGAAGAAACGCATGGTAGTCATTATTGTCATAAAAAGGATTCATCGTGACTGACTCAAGCTCTAACTCCCGAAAGCTCGAATACATATTAGATCAAGGCAGGTTTTCTGACTTTCCCGGCTTTGCGGGCCTTCCCGGCATTCCTGTCGAAACGCCAGTGGCAGCAGAACACAAAGCATTTCCGCCCAAAAGACGGAACGGGATCACAGCAACGGGTATTGTTTCGGAGTTGCACCGAGATTCCCTCTCACCTCCGGCAGAAAACCGCAGGTTCACCTGAATCCGCGGCAAAGATAGAGAAAAAAGGAGGAATCAGGAGCAACTTTTCCGGTCAAAATGCTCGAATATCCATGAGTTCATTGGTGATGGCCTGCTGGCGCGATTTGTTGTACTGCAACGTCAATGACTGGATCAGGTCGTTGGCATTGTCTGTCGCTGTCTGCATGGCCATGACACGGGCTGCCTGTTCGGCAGTGGTCGTGTCGAGCAGGACGGAATAGAGCGTGAGCCGCAATACCTTGGGCAAAAGGATCTGTTGCAGCGTATCGGCATCCGGTTCGATGATCCAGTTGTCTGAGATACACGGTTGCGCTGCCTCTGATGAGGTCACAGGTTCCGGGCTGATCGGCAGATAGGTCTGCCATTGCAACAGCTGGGAAGCGGTACTCTTGAAATGGTGGTACAACAGTTCGACACGATCGGTCTGCCCTGTGCGGAATCGTTCGGCCAGTTCATCGGCCAGGGCTGCGGCTCCCGCATAGTCCGGTTTGTCGATCAACGCCTGTCGGGAGGAGGCACAGGCCAAACCCTCTTTCTGCAACGCCTCTTCCACCTTCTTGCCGACAGGAAACAGTGTCACTTCGATCTGTTGCCGGCGATAGTCCGACAGCCGGCTCTGCAATTCCTTGAGCACATTGGCATTGAAGGTACCACAGAGGCCGTTGTTGGAGGAGAAGACCACCCACGTCACCCGACGGAGCGGACGTGATTCACTCCATAGAGAGCGTGATGTCTCCTGGAGGGCCAGCAGATGTTGGAGCATCCGGTTCATGGTCCGCGCGTAGGGGAGGAGATGGACCGTCTGCCCTTGTGCATGATGCAACTTGGCGGACGAAATCATCTTCATGGCTGAGGTGATCTTCTGCGTACTGGTGATGGAGGCAATCCTGTTTTTGATCTCTTTGAGTGACATGGCTATTTCTCCTTCTCCATTTCTGAAACTTCTGCGGCCGTCTCTTCCAAAATATGGCATACCTCATCGGTGAGGAGCCCTTGACGGAGGGGTTGCAAGGCATCTCTTTCGTGTTGCTCTTTCAGGGCATGCAGGAAAAGCTGTTCAAATTCATGGACTTTCTCCAACGGCACCTCTTTCAGCAGTCCGTGCGTGCCACAATAGAGGATGGCAATCTCCTGCTCGACCGGCATGGGATTGTATTGTGTCTGGATCAATAACCGGCTGTTTTTTCGTCCCTTGTCGATCGTGAAGGCTGTGACCGGATCCAGATCCCCGCCAAATTTGGTGAAGGATTCCAGCTCCCGATACTGCGCCTGATCGATCTTCAACGTTCCGGCCACTTTCTTCATCGCCTTGCTTTGGGCATTGCCGCCGACACGTGAGACGGAAATACCCACGTTGATGGCAGGGCGGACGCCTTGGTTGAACAGGTTCGTCTCCAAAAAGATCTGTCCGTCCGTGATGGAGATGACATTGGTCGGAATATAGGCTGATACATCGCCGGCCTGTGTCTCGATGATGGGCAATGCGGTCAGCGATCCACCCCCTTTGACCTTCCCTTTCAGGCTTTCCGGCAGGTCGTTCATCTGTGCTGCCACATCCGGCTGGTTGATGATCTTTGCGGCCCGTTCCAACAGACGGGAATGGAGGTAGAAAATATCTCCCGGATAGGCTTCACGACCGGAGGGGCGGCGTAAGATCAACGAGACTTCCCGGTAGGCGACGGCTTGTTTGGAGAGATCGTCATACACCACCAAGGCATCCCGGCCCGTGTCCCGGAAATATTCACCGATGGCAGCTCCGGCAAACGGAGCAAAATATTGCATGGCAGCCGGATCGGAAGCGGTTGCGCTCACTACGATGGTGTAATCCATGGCCCCCTTTTCCCGCAGCGTATTGACTAACGTGGCGACTGTAGAGCCCTTTTGTCCGATGGCGACATAAATGCAATAGACCGGTTTGCCCGCTTCGTAATTGCTTCGTTGGTTGAGAATGGTGTCTATGGCAATGGCGGTCTTACCCGTCTGCCGGTCACCGATGATCAGTTCCCGCTGTCCGCGGCCGATCGGAATCATGGCATCCACTGCCTTCAAGCCGGTCTGCAACGGTTCGTTGACCGGTTGCCGGTAGATGACGCCCGGCGCTTTCCGTTCCAGCGGCATTTCACAGTCTGCATGCAGAAGCGGACCACTCCCGTCAATGGGTTCACCCAACGGATTGATGACACGTCCGATCAGACCTTCCCCTACCCGGATCGAGGCGATCCGTCCGGTTCGTTTCACGGTGTCACCCTCTTCCACCCGATCGGTAGGACCTAACAAGACGGCTCCTACATTGTCTTCTTCCAGGTTCATCACGACAGCCTGCATGCCGTTGTCGAATTCCAACAGCTCGTTGGCTTCGGCATTGTCCAATCCGAAGATACGGACAACCCCGTCGCTCACCTGCAATACGGTCCCGACCTCTTCCAGCTGGATTTGCGGCTGGATGCCTTCCAGTTCTTGCCGTAAGATGGCTGAAACCTCACTCACTTTTATTTGATCTGTCATACTACTTGTTCATTTTTACTGTTCATCTGTTTGTTGGCTGTCCGTTCCACTGCCGGTACAGCTGCTTCAACTGGGCGGTCACGGTCGCATCTATGCGGTAGTTGTTCATGCGGAGAGATACGCCACCCAGCAGTTCCGGACGGACAAACGCTTCCAACTCAATCTCACCGCCTGTCTGCTGTCGGGCTTCCCGTGTGATGCGGGCGTTGACCTCCGGAGACAAGGGCACGGCGGAATACACCTCGATGCGGTTGATGTTTTTCGCTTTCCGATAAAGGGCCTTATAGATCCACCCGATTCTCTCCAGCAGCTCTTCCCGATGATGGCGGATGACCAACTGCAGGAAACGCTCCCATTCGGGGCAACCGGTCGAGCCGGACGCCACACGGAGCAGCCTCTCTTTTGTCTGAACAGCCACGGCCGGATTGGCCAGTGCCTGTTTGAGGCGTGGCTCTTGTTGTAATTGAAGCACCAACATGTCCGCCAGTTCATAGACCTGGCTTTCTGCCCCTTTCGAGCTGGCATACTCCAAAAGAGCGCGTGCATAGCGGGTGGCAATAATTCCGTTGTCCATACCTTTACGATTTAGAGAGAGTCATCTCGTCCAAAAGACGATTGACCATGGCTTGTTGTTCCTCTGTTTGCTCAATCTGCCGGCGGATGATCTTTTCTGCGATCCGGATGGAGAGTCCTGAGATCTCCTGCTGCATCTCCTGGAGAGCCCGTTGCTTCTCCTCCTGGATTTGCTGCATGGCCTTTTCCAATTGCTGCTGTCCCTCCAGCCGCGCCTGCTCGCGTGCCTCCTGCACGATTTGTTCTTTGGTCTGCATGGCCTCCTTCATCAGTCGGGCCTGTTGTTCTTTGGCTTTTGCCAAGAGCGCATCTCCTTCTGCCTGGATTCGGGCCAATTGTGCGTTGGCTTCCCGGGCTGCATCCAGCGATTGGGCAATGAAGGCCTTGCGTTGCTCGACTGCCTTGAGAATGACAGGAAAGCCATATTTGCAAAGAATGCCCACCACGATGCCGAACGAGAGTAGCATCCAGAACAGAAGACCACTGTCAGGAGTTAATAAAGACATAGTCGCTCCTTTCTTCGGTTATTGAAACAGGGCCAGGAAACAAACCACAATGGCAAACAGGGCTACACCCTCGACCAAGGCAGCCATGATGATCATGGAGGTACGGATCTCACCGGCAGCCGACGGCTGGCGGCCAATGGCTTCCATCGCACTGGAACCGATCTTGCCGATGCCCAGTCCGGCACCGATCACAGCAAGAGCTGCTCCGATAGTAGCTCCAAATTTCCCTAAACTCATAGCGGCTGCTTGTAATAATACTGTCGATAACATAACTTGAAAATTTTAATGATACATTTTTTACTCACTCGTTTTACTCACTCACGCTTTGGCCTGACCGATGTACACTGCGGTCAGCAAAGTGAAAATATAGGCCTGAATGCAGGCTACCAGCAATTCGATACAGTTCATGAAGACACAGAAGAGTACCGACACCACCGTCATGGCACTGTGGATGGCCGTGCCCAAGGCAACGGAGATAAAGACCAGACAGGTCAGTCCCAGAATGATCGTGTGGCCCGCCATGATGTTGGCGAACAGACGGATCATCAAGGCAAACGGCTTGGTGAAGAGGCCGAAGAACTCCACGAAGGGCATGATCGGCAGCGGACACTTCAGAAAGAGAGGCGTATCGGGCCAGAAAACCTCTTTCCAATAGTGCTTGCTTCCCGACAGGTTGACCAGCAGGAAGGTGACGAGGGAAAGTACCAGCGTGACACTGATGTTGCCGGTTACATTGGCCCCGCCGGGGAAGATCGGGATCAGTCCCAGCAGGTTGTTGACCAGGATGAAGAAGAAGAGTGTCAGCAGGTAGGGCGCATAAGGACGATACTCTTTGCCGATATTCTCCCGGATCACGCTCTCCTGTACAAACTCCACACAGGCTTCGACCATCCCCACACAACCTCCGGGCGCTTCCATCGGATGCCGTTTGTACCAACGGGCCGCATGCAGGATCAGGGTGGTCAGCAGAAGACAACTGACCCACAGACCGATCACATTCTTGGTGATGGAGAGATCCAACGGACGGATCTCCACGCCTTGGCTGTCCCGTTCCACCACCTTGCCGGCATAGGGACCGCTTTGTGCCAAGTAGAATCCGTGATAGGCCTCTCCCTCCTCTAACCGGGAGGAGAGGAAACAGTCCCACCCTTGTCCGGCTCCCTTGACCACAATCGGCAACGGGATGCTGATCTCCCGCTCGCCCCACGCCGTGATGTGCCATGTGTAGGCATCCTGTATGTGCGAGAAGACAATCTCCTGTACATCCACCGATTCGGCTGCCTCTGTGCGTACGGGCCACAGGCAACAGACCAGTCCGATAAGCCATATAGAGAAATATCTATTCCACATGTTGATTCTTATATTTGATTCGTCTTTTTTCAAATAGGTAAAGCATATACGTCTCCAACACCAGATAGATGAAATAGAACAGCATGAGTGTCAGCCCGAAGCTGCGTACATGCTCTCCGATTTGTGTGGCATAGAGATAGAGGAAACAGAAGGCAATGACAAACTTGCACAGGCGGGCCACCATGTAGGCGGTCACAATCAGGTCGCCATGCCGTTGCTTGATCTGATCCAACACGAACGACATCAACATGCCCATGACCCAATAGAACAGGGGAATGGAGGGAAACCACCGGAAATAGTGGGTCGGGAAAACGGTATATAACAAACCTCCCAACGCAACTCCCAACACTACGTTGATGAAGGTGATCAATCCCATGATTCGTAATCTCAATCTACTCATGACTCGCTTGTTTCTATGCAGACCGACAGCACGTCGTGGTTCACTTCCACGAATCCGCCGCCAATCTCCTGTTGTTGTGCTGCTCCATGGACCTGATAACGGATCACCCCATGCGTCAATGCCGTGATCAGCGGGGTGTGCATCGGCCTCACTTCGAACGAGCCGGCGATACCGGGCAATGTGACCGCGTCCGCCTCACCTCGATAGAGGTATCCGTCGGGGGATAGAATATGTAGTTCCATAGCTGTTTATTCATGTGCTTGTTCTGCCAATCGTTTGGCCTTCTCGATCGCCTCTTCGATGGTTCCGACATTGAGAAAAGCCTGCTCGGGAAGCTGGTCCACCTCTCCATCCAGAATCATCCGGAATCCGCGGATGGTCTCTTCAATCGGAACCATCACACCGGGAATGCCGGTAAACTGCTCCGCTACAGAGAAGGGCTGCGAAAGAAACCGCTGGACACGACGGGCGCGGTTGACCACCAAACGGTCTTCGTCCGACAACTCTTCCATACCCAGAATAGAGATGATGTCCTGCAACTCTTTGTTGCGTTGCAGAATCTGTTTCACCCGCTGGGCCGTTTCATAATGCTCCTTGCCGACTACCAGCGGATCCAGACTGCGTGAAGTGGATTCCAACGGATCCACAGCCGGATAGATACCCAACTCCGTAATCTTACGGCTCAGAACCGTCGTGGCATCCAAATGGGTGAATGTCGTGGCCGGAGCCGGGTCGGTCAAGTCATCGGCCGGCACATAGACCGCTTGTACGGAGGTGATGGAACCTCGTTTGGTGGAGGTGATCCGCTCCTGCATGGCACCCATCTCGGTGGCCAATGTCGGCTGATAGCCCACGGCGGAGGGCAGACGGCCCAACAGGGCAGAGACTTCGGATCCGGCTTGCGTGAAGCGGAAGATGTTGTCGATGAAGAACAGAATGTCTTTCGGACCCTCTCCTGCCTGATCCCGGAAAGATTCCGCTACGGTCAATCCCGACAAGGCAACCGAAGCACGTGCACCGGGCGGCTCATTCATCTGTCCGAATATCAGTGTCGCCTGTGATTTTTCCAGCTCCCGGGGATCTACCTTCGACAGGTCCCATTCCCCCCGTTTCATACTCTCTTTAAAGGCATCACCATATCGGATGACCCCAGACTCGATCATCTCACGGAGCAAATCGTTTCCTTCTCGTGTCCGCTCGCCGACACCGGCAAACACGGAGAAACCATGATTCTTTTTGGCAATGTTGTTGATCAGTTCCATGATCAGCACCGTCTTGCCCACGCCGGCACCTCCGAAAAGGCCGATCTTTCCTCCTTTGCTGTAGGGCTCCAGCAGGTCGATTACTTTGATGCCGGTATAAAGTACTTCGCGCGTCGTGGTCAGCTCGTCGAACTTGGGAGGCTCCCGATGGATCGGGAAAGCACCGGTCTTGTCCAGTTGTTCCAATCCGTCAATCGGTTCACCGACCACATTCATCAATCGCCCTTTGACCTGCTCTCCGGCCGGCATGGTGATGGGACTTCCCAAGGGAACGGCCTCCAAGCCTCTCCGCAGTCCGTCTGTCGTATCCATGGCGACAGTCCGCACCGTGTTCTCGCCTATGTGCTGTTGTACTTCGACAATCAGCCGCTTCCCATTGGGACGAGTGATCACCAATGCGTCATGGATAGGAGGCAACACGTTCTTCTCCATTTCCTCACCCTCAAAATGCACGTCCACGACAGGTCCTATGATCTGTGAAATATAACCTGTTTTCTTAACCATACAATCTTTCTTTTTTACACAGAACAAATGTATTCGGAAAAAGTTGGATGTTGTATCTCTTTTTGTCGTAAATAATGCTCCATTTAAGAACAAAATGATAGTTTTGCATTCAGTTAACAAAATAGCTATGGGATGGAAGATTGATACAAGGCCAGGTGGCAGCTGGTGGATCCTGTTGGGTTGGAATCTGTTCATCGGTATCGGTGCGGTGGCCGGCAGTGTGGTGTTTTGGCTGGATCCGAGTGGCCGGTTGATGGGGATGGCCGATCATCTGGTCTATTTCCAGCCGTTACCTTTGTCGGATCTGTTTTTCCGTGATTTCACCTGGCCGGCTGTGGCTCTTTTCTGTGTGAATGGTCTCCCGAATCTGTGGGCTGCCCTGCTTGTGGTGCGGAAAAAGGCGGTTGCCGCTACCTGGAATCTCTATTTGGGGTGTGTGCTGATGGGCTGGGTCTCCCTCCAATTCTATCTGTTCCCGCCCAATGCCATCTCTACACTCTTTTT
>JBJECC010000270.1:0-2876 GCA_051870655.1 Parabacteroides sp.
CTTCGGGACTTGCACCCGTTAGACAATGCTCATGCCGAGCGTACTAAAAAAAGCAGCTGTCCCAAAAGACAGCTGCTTCATGAGCCGAAAGCCGGACTTGAACCGGCGACCTACGCATTACGAATGCGTTGCTCTACCAACTGAGCTATTTCGGCAGTTCCTTTTCGATTGCGGGTGCAAATATAGGAAACTTATTTGATATCTGGAAGAAGTTGGGCCAAAAAATCATCCAAATCTTCATCTAAATTTTGCAAAAGGGGATCATCGAGCCGGAGCAATTCATCATCTAAAAACATAAGTTCCTCAATGACAATGAAGTCCTCATCCGTCAAGTTCACAGAGAAGGGCTTCAGGAAACGAGAGCTATCGAAAACATTCTTCGCGGAAAGATCTGCCAACACACTTTTCAAGAGCGTTACCACCCGTTTGATGAAGGCTTTTTCCTCTTCCTGATTGTTGACCCAATCATAAATGATCGTCTTCTCGACCAACTTTTCCTCCTCATCGAAAATCTGCAACTCTCCTGTTTCCTGATCAACCTGCACATACAGATCACTCAACAGATTGCCCTTTTCGTCACCGGTCAGTTTCCCGACGGCAGAAGTGAAGGCGGAGTCAATCACAGCCTGTACTTTGGCATTATTCGTACTCATAGTCTATTTAATTTTTTTCTTCTCCAAATTGAACATTCAGTTTTTTGTCTTTCCGAACCCGGTCAGCCAACACGTCAACATACACTTTCAGCAGTTGTGTATATGTGTTCTCCTCCCCGGCATCCTTCAAGAACAACTCATAAGACTTCTCTGCCCACTCATGCGCCTGCGACAGATTTCCTTTCAGTTCCTCACTCAGGGCCAGATTAGAGGCCGCACGTGCCTTTGTTTTTCCACGCCCTTTGTCATACAGGACTCTCCACCGAGCAGCCGCTTCGTCCCATTTCTCCACAGCTGCATAGGCAGCTGCCTCTTTCCATGGAGTTCCCGAGGAGGAAAAGTACCAACGGGTCTCATTCTCCCAGTGAGGGATAAAATTGGGACTCATTTTTTGGCCGATGTAGGTTCCCGCCGTTCGCAACGCCTCATCGGGTGAAGGCAACAGGAGATTCAGCATCTTGACGTTGCCTGCCACTTCGCTCCAGTAAATACTGTCATTGACATAGACCGTAGCCAACGGGTTATCCCGTCCCGGCAGATAGGCACGGACTACACCGCCCATCTTCACCTGGATCTCTCCGAAACAGCCCTCCGCATAGGTATCCACCTTCTTCTCCATGTCAAAGAGCAGGCGGTCCACGGTAATCAGTGCATCCACCTGCGTAGCTTCACACAGCGAATCGATCTGCGACCGTTCCATCTTTGCGTCGTCCCAAAAAGCCGCATCCGTCCGAAGCGGATCGTTGTAGAGCAGCACATCATTGAAATACTCACCCTCCACCAACGCCTTTCCCAACGCGCGGCTGGCATCCATCAAGGCGCTGTCGGCATAGACCCGGCATGTATCCTGCTTCACGCCCGCCAACTGATAGACATAGCCCCGATCAGCCGGCTGCGCCACGGCACGATTCACCACCAGCACCTGTCCTACTTGCTCCGGGAAGGTGATCTCCGCCGGATTACAGGTCTGGATGTCCACATAACTGATCGTACTGCACCCAGCCAATAACCCGACGAACAACCCACACACTACATACTTCATAGCGTATCGCTCACCGCCTTGAAATAGCCGATGGATTCGGCAATGCCCAAGAACGGATCTTTCATATCCTTCTCATATTCCAGACTGCACATACCTGTGTAGTTGACTTCACGCATCATGCGGATCAGTGCCGGGAAGTCAATCTTACCCCGTCCGATCTCGATGCCGACACCCGCCTCGGAGGAGTCCGTCACATCCTTGATGTGCATGTCAAACACCCGTGTATGATACTTTTTCAAGTCAGCCACCGGATCACAGCCGTTTCGCAGATCGTGGCCCACGTCGAGACACATACCGATACGGGCATCCAGATCTTTTGTATGTTCCCACACGTCAGTCGCATCCGGATAGGTCTTGATGTCCGGTCCGTGGAGATGGATGGCATAGTGGAAGTCATACTCCTTCACCTTCTTGTCCACATAGGGCAAGAGCTCGTAGTTGGGCACTCCGACGATTGTCTTCACACCGACCCGCTTGGCATACTCAAACGCGCGGTCAACTTCGGCCTCGCTCTTCATGTAAATCGGTCCGACTGCATAGCCGGTCACCTTGTGGGCAGCACATTTCTCATGAAATGCCTTGATCTGCTCATCCGTACTGTCCATGGACAGATGGAAATCCTTTATACATAAATAATGTATATCCAACCGTTCCAATGTCTTCAAGGTCGTGTCCAGGTCAAAGTTGACAAACGTATAGCCTGCCATTCCCAAACGGAACGGATTCACAGCCTTGGCAGCTTTCGGCTTCACCGGATCAGGCCATGCCTGCATACCGGATGCGGTGCCCAAAAGCAGGGCACCGGCCAGTCCTTGTTTAAAGAATGCTCGTCTTGTGTTCTTCATATCGTTACTGTATTATTAATGTTCCAGACTCTTGATGCTCTCCTCGATCGACTTGATCTTGCTCTCCGCATCAGCCTGTTTCTTACGTTCCATTTCAATCACCTTGGCAGGTGCCTTGCTGACAAAGTTCTCGTTGCCGAGCTTCTTCATCACAGAGGCCAGGAATCCCTGCTGGTACTTCAACTCTTCACGCAGCTTGGACAGCTCCTCTTCCACGTTGATCAAGCTACCCAGCGGAACGGCATATTCCGTGGTACGCACCAGGAAGGAAACGGCACCTGCCGCCTTCTCTGTCGTGGCTTCAATCGCCGAGAGGTTACACATCTTCATGATCAC
>JBJECC010000270.1:2976-22463 GCA_051870655.1 Parabacteroides sp.
CCCGGCTTCACCATCTCCAGATACCAGGAAGAGAACTCATCCCAGAAGAGTTTATAGACTGTCATCATAGCTTCACTCAGACGATACTTGCTGAACAGATCGTCCATCTCTGCCACCACCTTGTCCAACTGCGCCTTGAACCATTTCACCGCTACAGCCGCTGATTCAGGCTGGGCCACGGAAGCATCAACACTCCAGCCCTTCACCAAACGGAATGCATTCCAGATCTTGTTGTTGAAGTTACGTCCCTGCTCGCACAACGCTTCGTCAAATGGAATGTCGTTACCGGCAGGAGCCGCCAACATCAGTCCCATACGCACACCGTCAGCTCCATACTGTTCGATCAGCTTCAGGGGATCGGGCGAGTTACCCAATGACTTGGACATCTTACGGCCCAATTTGTCACGCACAATACCGGTGAAATAGACATTGCGGAAAGGCATATCGCCGCGATATTCGTAACCGGCCATGATCATACGGGCCACCCAGAAGAAGATGATATCCGGACCTGTCACCAGATCGCTGGTCGGATAGTAGTAGTCGATCTCCTCATTGCCCGGCTGGTTGATACCGTCAAACAACGAAAGCGGCCACAACCAAGAGGAGAACCAAGTATCCAAGGCATCCTCATCCTGACGCAAATCATCTGCCTGTACCTGTTCAAAACCGGCTATCTGACGTGCCTTTTCCAAGGCCGCCTCCCGATTCTCCGCTACCACAAACTTCTCCTCTTCTCCCTCAGCTGTCGGCAGGAAGTAAGCCGGAATACGGTGTCCCCACCACAACTGACGGCTGATACACCAGTCCTGGATATTCTCCAACCAGTTCTTATAGGTAGTCTTGTATTTCGGCGGATAGAACTTCAGCTCGTCGTTCATCACCGGCGGCAATGCGATATCAGCAAAATGCTGCATCTTGAGGAACCACTGCATACAGAGACGCGGTTCGACAGCCGTGTCGGCATTACGCTCCGAATAGCCCACTTTATTGTCATAGTCTTCAATCTTTTCCATCAGACCGGCCTCCTGCAAATCCACAGCAATCTGCTTGCGTACCTCCATACGGTCCATGCCGACATAGAGTCCGGCAGCCTCGCTGAGAGTAGCATCCGGATTGAAGATGTCAATGGTCTCCAGATTGTGCTTCTTGCCCAACATGTAGTCATTCGTGTCGTGAGCCGGTGTCACCTTCAAGCAACCCGTACCAAACTCGATATCTACATAGCGGTCTTCAATCACCGGAATGACACGTCCTACCAACGGAACAATCACCTGTTTTCCCTTCAACCACTGGTTCTTCGGGTCTTTCGGATTGATACACATAGCCGTATCACCCATGATAGTCTCCGGACGTGTCGTAGCGACAACCGCATAACGGCGTCCTTCGGCATCCCGGTGAACCACCTCCTCTTCGGATCCGGTCTCACCGCTCAGGTCGTCGTTGGCCACATAATATTTCAGATAATAAAGTTTGCTCTTTTCATCGTGGTAGATCACCTCCTCATTGCTCAAGGCTGTCTGTGCTTTCGGATCCCAGTTGACCATACGCAGACCCCGATAGATCAACCCCTTGTCATACAGGTCACAGAAGACCTTGATCACACTGGCACTCCGTGTTTCATCCATCGTAAATGCAGTCCGGTCCCAGTCGCAGCTGGCACCCAGTTTACGCAACTGTTTCAGGATAATGCCACCATGTTCATGTGTCCAGTCCCACGCATGTTTCAAGAACTCCTCCCGCGTCAGGTCGCTCTTCTTGATTCCCTGTTCCGCCAGTTTCTTGACCACCTTCGCCTCTGTCGCGATGGAGGCATGGTCTGTGCCCGGCACCCAGCACGCATTCTTACCCATCATACGGGCACGGCGAATCAAAATATCCTGAATGGTATTGTTAAGCATGTGCCCCATGTGAAGTACACCGGTAACATTAGGGGGCGGGATCACAATCGTGTAGGGTTCACGACCGTCCGGTTTCGACTTGAAATATCCATGATCCAACCAATATTGATACCATTTACCCTCAACTTCAGCGGGGTTATACTTACTTGCAATTTCCATATTTTTTATAGTGTTTATTTTCTGCTCGATTTATGCACCTGCAAAAGTACAAAAACCCTCTGTATATCTCGATATAACTGCATAAAAAAGGGTGCTCCAAATGGGCACCCTCTCTGTGACTTACCGTTATGGCTATTATTTCAACAAGTTCTCAACTTTCTCCTTGAACTTATCTTTTGAGGTTGCCCCAACAATCTTGTCCACCATTTCCCCATTCTTGAAGAAAATGACAGTCGGAATGTTACGAATACCGAATTGTCCCACAACATCGTTATTCTCATCCACATTCATCTTGCCAATTGTGACTCGGCCCTCATATTCCTGAGCCAGCTCATCAATGATCGGAGACACCATGCGACAGGGGCCACACCACTCTGCCCAAAAATCAAGAACCATCGGCTTACCTGCCCCTAAGAGTTCTTCAAAATTTGCATCTGTAATTTGTAATGCCATAGCTATTCTTATTTTAATAATGATTTCTTGGTTTGTAATTTGGCTCCAAAAGTACGAATTCTTTTTATCTTGCCAACATATCATCCGTTAATTTTGAAGTCAATGTTTTCATTCTCTTCCAAATAGTCCACCAACTGGCGTGTCACGGTCGTGCGTGTATTGGGTGCAAACATCGACAGTGTCACATTGTGCTCACTGTCCACCACCTTAAAATAGAGAGAAGTCGGCCCCGGATTGTGCTTGATCAGCGTAGATAACTCGGTGATCATGGATTCATCCAGGCTATGGATGGGAAGCGTGATGCTGATCCGGTCTATCAGCTTGTCCTTTTCATCAGACAACAGCCGGATCGAAGCGATCCTCATCTCCAGTTTTTCGGCATTCCAACGTCCAGGCTCCATACGGGCCTGAATCAGCAGATACATCCCTTTCTTGCCATATTTGCTATATTCGATGTAATTGGGTCCGAACAGGGGTATCTCGTGACTGCCACTGTAATCCTCTATCTTCAGAATGCCATAGGGATTACCCGCTTTCGACATCCCCTCCCGATAGTCCGTCACGATACCGCCCATCAGCAGATCACGGCCTGCCAACGCCTGCTTGTCATCCAAATCTGCCAAGTGGGTGTTGCAGACATAAGATAGAATGATCCGATAGTCATCCAACGGATGGGCAGAGAGATAAATACCTACATAATCCTTCTCTTTGTTCAACCGTTCCAACGTACTCCAGGACTCGCATTTCGGAATCTCCGGCTTGGCAATCGCCATACAACTGTCATTGCCGAACAGCGTATTCATCGAACTCATCTGGTCGGCCTGATACTTATTGCCATAGCGCACCAGCGAATCCAGGAAACTCTCACCCTTGGCATTAAGCGCAAAGAACTGCTCACGCTGGATATTCAGATTGTCAAAGGCACCGGCCAATGCCAGCGATTCGATGTTCTTCTTGTTGCAAGCAGTCAGATTGACCCGCTCCACAAAGTCGAATATGGAGGTGAACGGACCGCCCTTCTTCCGCACTTCGATGATGTTTTCCACCGCACCGCCGCCGACACTCTTGACGGCTCCCAGTCCGAACCGGATATTGCCGTTCTTATTCACACTGAATTTCAGGAAGGATTCATTCACATCCGGTCCCAACACTCCGATGTTCATTGCCTTGCACTCATCCATCAGTTTGGTGATTTCACTGATGTTCGCCAAGTTACGGCTCATGTCGGCCGCCATATATTCCGAAGGATAATTGGCCTTCAGATAGGCGGTCTGATAGGCTACCCACGAATAGCAGGTCGCATGGCTCTTGTTGAAGGCATAGGAGGCAAACTTCTCCCAGTCGGCCCAGATCTTCTCCAAGGTCTCCGCCTTGTAGCCGTTGGCCTGTCCGCCTGCCATGAATTTGCCCTTCAAATGGTTCATCTTGTCGATCAGTTTCTTACCCATTGCCTTACGCAAGGCATCACTCTCGCCACGGGTGAAATTGGCCAACAAGCGTGACAACAACATGACCTGCTCCTGATAGACCGTTATGCCGTAGGTGTCCTTCAGATAACGTTCCATCACCGGAATGTCATACTTGATCTCCTCCTTTCCCTGCTTACGGGCAATGAACGAGGGAATGTAATCCATGGGGCCCGGACGATAGAGGGCGTTCATGGCAATCAGGTCCTCAAACTTGGAGGGCTGCAACTCCTTCAGATATTTCTGCATACCGGCCGATTCGAACTGGAACGTACCGGTTGTCCTCCCTTCGCAATAGAGTCTGTAGGTGGCTTGGTCCTCCAGACTGATGTGGTCAATGTCCAGATCCTTTCCGGTCGTCTGCCGGATATTCTCGACCGCCTCCTTGATGATAGAGAGGGTTTTCAGTCCCAGGAAGTCCATCTTGATCAGACCGGTCTCTTCAATGACAGAGCCTTCATACTGGGTCACCAGCATCTCCTCGCCGGTCTCCTTGTCTTTGGCCGTGCTGACCGGTACGACATCGGAAATGTCATAGCGCCCGATGATGACACCACAGGCATGTACACCCGTGTTGCGCACGTTTCCCTCCAGCATCTGTGCATATTTCAAGGTATCGCGCATCAACGGATCCCCTCCTGTCGCGGCCTCTTTCAGTTCGGGTACATAGTTGATCGCATCTTTCAGCTTGAATTTCTTCATGTCCGGAATCTTGTCCGGCACTAATTTTGTCAACCGACGTGACTCATCCAACGGCAACTTCTCGACACGCGCCACATCGGCAATGGCCGATTTCGTGGCCATGGTGCCATACGTAATGATATGTGCCACACGTTCGGCTCCATATTTGTCAGTCACCCAACGCAACACTTCCCCGCGTCCGTCATCGTCGAAGTCGGTATCAATATCGGGCAAAGAGATACGGTCGGGATTCAAGAAACGCTCGAACAGCAAATCATATTTGATCGGGTCGATACGGGTAATTCCCAAACAATAGGCTACCGCCGAACCGGCTGCCGAGCCACGTCCCGGCCCTACTGACACCCCGAGCTCCTCACGGGCAGCCCGGATAAAGTCCTGCACAATCAGGAAATAGCCGGGGAAACCCATTGTCTTCATGATGTGCAACTCGAACTTCAACCGCTCCTTGACCTCCTCACTCAGCGGATCGCCATACAATTCCTTAGCTCCGTCATAGGTCAGCTTTGCCAGATAATCCGCCTCCAATTTGATACGGTAGAGCTTGTCATAGCCACCCAGTTTCTTGATTTTGGCGTTGGCCTCCTCCTCACTCAGCACCACATTTCCATTCTCGTCCTGAGTGAACTCGTCGAAGAGCATCCGCTCGCTCAGCTTCTGCCGGTAGAGCTCCTCCGTACCGAACGATTCGGGAATGGCAAAGGTAGGCATGATGGGGCCATGGTCAATGGAGTAGAACTCCACCTTGTCGGCAATCTCCAACGTATTACTCAACGCTTCCGGGATATCGGCAAAGATCGCATTCATCTCCGCTGTGGTCTTCATCCACTCCTGCTTCGTGTAACGCATACGGTTCGGATCGTCCAAGTCCTTGCCGGTACTGAGGCAGATCAGGCGGTCATGTGCCTCCGCATCCTCCGCGTTGGTAAAATGCACATCATTGGTCGCAATGAGCTTGATCTGATGTTTATGCGCCAATTCGATCAGGACCCGGTTTACCTCCTGCTGTTTGGGATAGGTTGTCCGGTCCGCCTTCGGATCCTGTGTCTCATGCCGCTGCATTTCCAGATAATAGTCCTCCCCAAACAGATTCTTGAACCAGAGCACAGACTGCTCCGCCTCCTCCACATGTCCATGCATGATCAGCTGCGGAATCTCACCGCCCAAGCAGGCCGAGCAGACAATCAGGTCCTCGTGATACTTCTCCAAGAGCTCCTTGTCAATACGCGGACGTCCATAGAATCCTTCCGTCCAGGAGAGGGAGACCATCTTGATCAGATTCTTATAGCCGTTCAGATTCTTGGCCAGCACAATCAAGTGCCAACCGCTCCGGTCGTCCTGGGAGGCCAACTTGCTCAACCGGCCATGGCGGGCACAATAGCATTCGCAACCGATGATCGGCTTGAAGATGTTCCCCTTCGCCTCTGCAATCTGCCGCTCCAGCTCTGTGATCCGCTGCTGTTCGGCCTCACCCCGCGACTCTAAACTGCGCAGGCTCTTCAGCTCCTTTTCGGCATCCTTGATCTGTCCCTGGAATTTGCCGTTCTTCTTGTTCACCTTGTTGAAAAACTCCTTGATGCCGAACATCACACCATGGTCTGTTACGGCAATGGCACGCATACCATCCTTGTGCGCCTTGTCAATCAGCGAATCAATAGAGGCTTGCCCGTCCAACAGGGAATATTGCGTATGTACATGTAGATGGATGAAGGGTTCCATAGAAAAAAGATTAAAGTTGAACTGCTGATTTGATCAGGAAAAAGAGGATGGGAATCAGCAACGAAGGCAGCAGATTGATGGTCTTGCAGTCCTTGATGCCCAGGATGGAGAGTCCGGAACTGAGGATCAACACCCCTCCCACAATGCTGATTTCTATCCGCATCGGTTCCGGCATGGCGGCACTGAACCAATAGGCCAGCAGATAGAAGAAGCCTTGCCAGCAAAACAGCACCGGTGCGGCCAACAGCATAATCCAGCCATAGGTGGCAGCCAACACAGCCGATGTCACCAGATCCAACGTGGCATTCGTATATAAATAGGTATTGCCCGGCTCACTCAACGCCCATCCCTGACTGGGTGACAGACAGGACAACAGCGGGCCAATGATGCTGAACGTACCGATACAATAGAGCAGAATGCCGGTCACCAGCCCGTTGATCGAACCTTTCCGCTTGGCAGAAGCCCGGTCCACCCGGCCCGCCAAGTCCAGTTTGGTTCCGATCAGCCCACCCAGAGCCAGACTCAAAATGAAAAGGACCGGAAACTCACTTTTACTTAAATTGGGAAGGGAGGCATTCACGCCCAACACAAGACAGGCGAGTCCAAGCGCATCAAACATGGCTTTCTTGTATTTCTCTCCAATTCCCTCCCGCACAACGGCTCCGAATGCGCCGCCCACGAGGATCGTGCATGTATTAACGATTGTTCCTAACATAATTTAGTATCTCAAAAACGCCAGGCAAAGATAAACAAAACTCCGGAAAGAGCCATCGAGACTCTTTCCGGAGAATCATAAAATCAGTTTGGGAACTTATAAGCTATCGCCAAAATCAGCACGGAATTTCTTAGCCAACTGCTCTTGCCAATCGCTCAGTGGTTTCAAGCGGCCGAAGAAGAAACGCAAGACAGCCGGTTCTTCCTCCCACTTCAGACCACCGATCAGCTTACGATTGTCATACAGCCATTTTACACGGTCTGCACAATACTTGATCTGTGACAGCGTGAAGACACGACGCGGACAAGCTAAACGCAACAGCTCCAACTCGGCATACCGTTCTGTACCATCCTCGTTACGCTGCTCGGAGATCGTACCGCGCTCCATACCACGGATACCACCGGCAATGTACAACGCAGCTGCCAACGCACCAGCCGGATACTGGTCATGCGGCATACCCTCCAGGAACTCGGAAGCATTGAGGTGAGCACCCAAACCGCCGGCCGGCAAGATCACAGGCACACCATACGCATCCAACTCCTTGACCAGATATTCGATGAAGATCGGACCCTGGCTGATTACCTCTTCGTCCATCGTTTCCTGCAAACCTACGGCAATGGCCTCCATCGAACGGACCTCCATACCACCATACGTCAAGAAACCTTCGAACAGAGGAATCAATGCTTTCATCTTCAAGATCAACTCTTCGTTGTTGGAGATGATGCCACCACCACGGGCAAAACCCAACTTACGGCTGGAGAAGTAGATCAAATCCATGGAATCGGCCAACTTACGGGTGATCTCACGGATAGACATATCCTTGCAAGCCGCTTCTCGTACTTTGATAAAGTAGAGGTTATCCTGCAACAGAGAGGCATCCAATACGGTCATGATACCATATTGCTTACACAAAGAAGCCACCTGCAACATGTTTTCCAGTGACAGAGGCTGACCACCGATCAGGTTGGTACCGGCCTCGATACGTACGAACGGGATATGTTCCGGACCTACCTCCTTGATCAATGCCTCCAAACGAGGCACATCAAAATTACCCTTGAACGGATCCGTATTACGCGGATCCAAACCGGTCAGGCAAACCAATTCCTCAACTCGGCCACCCATACGGGTAATGTGGGCTTTTGTCGTAGTAAAGTGGAAGTTCATCGGCACCACGTCACCCGGCTTGACAAAGGTCTCAGCCAAAATGTTCTCGCAGGCACGACCCTGGTGAGCCGGCAGGAAATATTTGGTACCGAACACATCTTCCAATGATTTCAACAGACGGTTGCAAGTCTCTGAACCGGCATAAGAGTCGTCGGCCTGCATCATCGCAGCCATCTGGTTATCTGACATGGCGTTGACACCTGAGTCGGTCAACATATCCATAAATACATCCTTGTTCTGTAAGAGGAAAGTGTTATTGCCTGCCTGATTCATTTTCTGTACTCGTTCTTCCACAGTAGGCAAGAATAATTTCTGAACGACGCGTACCTTGTGCATTTCCAAAGGTACCTGGTGTTCTTCACGATAAAATTTTACTGACATTGTCTTTTGATTTAAAAATTAGTTTTTTCGGATCGCAAATTTGAAGAGAAAGTTTGGATTACGCAACTTTTCACCCCAATAAGTTTTAAAATGCAAGTAAAAAACGGACTTTCATGGAAATTCCAACTTACAGTTCTTGAGCTAAGTAAGGAGCAGTCACGGAACGGGTACAATGAAGCATGTCTGACGGGGTTCCGCAATAGAGCAGTTCTCCTCCCATCTGGCCGCCACCGGACCCCAACTCTACCACATAGTCTGCCGCCTTGATCACGTCCAGATTATGCTCCACTAAGAAAATCGTATTGCCTTGATCCACCAACTGGTCAAACAGTGCAATGATATGCCGGATATCTTTCAAGTGCAATCCGTCGGTCGGTTCGTCCAGCACAAAGATACTGCCCCGGTTGTGGAGATAGGAGGCCAGTTTGATCCGTTGCAGCTCTCCGCCCGACACCGTGGACAGTGATTGGTTCAAGTGCAGATACCCCAACCCCACCTGCATCAGTGGACGCAGTTTCTCTTCGATCACCGTACCGGCAAACCGCGCTGAGGCCTTCCGTACCGTCAGATCCATGACTTCGGCAATGTTCAATCCATCTATTTTATACTGTAGAGCCTCCGGCGAATAGCGCAAACCGCCACATGCTTCACACACCGTCTCAATGGAATCCATGAAAGCCATATCGGAGACGATCACCCCTTTTCCTCCACAGACAGGGCAACCACCCTTGCCATTGAAGGTGAACATGCTGAGTCCGGCACCACTCTGCTTGCCAAAGAGTTTGCGGATGTCATCGGCCACACCCAAATAGGTAGCTGGCGTAGAGCGCAGACTGATACCGATGTTTCGCTGGCTGATGTATATCACCTCTTCCTTGCATGACTGGCAGAAACACTCCATCAAGGAGCTCTTACCCGATCCTGCCACCCCGGCAATCACGGTCAATACCCCCTTCGGCAACCGGACGGTCAGATCTTTCAGATTGTGCAGCGTGGCATGTTCTACGGTAAACCAGTCTCGTGGCTGGCGTACGGCAGGCTTCAATCCACTTCTTTCGGCAATCAATGCTCCGGTCTGTGTACCGCTCTTAAGCAGTCCGGCATAATCCCCTTCATACAAAATCATACCACCATCCATACCCGAACCGGGTCCCATATCCACAATGTGGTCTGCCATCGCAATCATCTCTTTGTGATGCTCTACCAATAAAACCGTATTGCCATGGTCCCGCAATTTCCGGACGGAATCTTTCAGCAGGCGGATATCGTGGCTGTGCAGCCCGACACTGGGTTCATCCAATACATATAATATATCGGAAAGAGAGGAATTGATGTATTTGGCAATCTTGCAGCGTTGTGCCTCCCCACCCGAAAGGGTCCCCATATTCCGGTCGAGTGTCAGATAACCGAGGCCGATCTCCATCAACGCCTCCAGACGACCGGCAATAGCCGCTTTCAGATCCGTAGCCAACGGATCCTCAATACACCGGAGCCAAGAGAGCAGATCGGGAATCGGCAGGGCTGTCACTTCTGCAATGTTCTTCCCTCCAATGCGGCATGAACGGACCCGTTCATTCAGACGGGTTCCTCCACAATCGGGACAGACTCCCATGGTCACCATCGGATCCAACAGCTCCTGATGCAGCTTACCCTCCTCGGAATGGATCACACTTCGGTACATACGCGTCACCAATCCCTCATATTTGGCTGTCTTGGGCCAACCGACCGGAGGATTCTTCAAACGGATCTGTGGAGAGTAGAGAAAAAGATTCAGCTCCTCCTCCATATAGTCTTTGATTTTCTTGTCCAAATCGAACAATCCGCTACGGGCATACCGGATCCAGCGCCACTCACCGGGTTGGAACGCCACATAATGAATCACATCCGGATCGTTGAGTGACTTGTCGAAATCAACCAGCTTGTGCACATCCAACTCCCGCACCTCCCCCAGTCCGTCACACCGGGTACAGCGCCCTTGGGGATGATTGAAAGAGAAGGTATCGGAATAACCGACAAAAGGCTTGCCGACACGGGAGAAGAGCAAGCGGAGCATGGCATACAGATCGGTATAAGTGCCCACCGTAGAGCGTGCATTGGGAGCCGGTTTCCGCTGGTCGATCACGATCGCTACCGGAAGATTCTCAATTTTATCTACATGTGGACGGCCATACTTGGGCAGGTATTGCTGCACAAAACTGGGGAACGTGCCGTTCAGTTCACGACGCGAACTGGCCGCAATCGTATCTAACACCAAAGAGGATTTACCCGATCCCGACACACCCGTACAGATCGTGATCTGTTTCTTCGGGATCGATAAAGAGATATGTTTCAGATTATTCTCATACGCACCCGTAATCCGGATGCAATCAGCTTGTTCCATGAATTCCTTCTTTTTTATAGCAACCGGTTACCGCTCAACCGATGATCCACTTGCTGCCGGGCAGACAGGAGATGAGTTTGGACGTCACCACACAGCAGAGATAGCTCAGGACAGCAATCACAGGGATCGCCAGATAGACCGGAATCAACGGATTTGCCGGATCGCCATTCACAAAGAAAGAGGCGATCGGTGCCAAGAAGAACATGTGCATCAAGTACATGCCAAAGGAGAGCTTAGAGATCTCCGTAATGAAACGGGGGGCTTTCGGCTGACGGATGCAGGAGAACAGCAGGAAGGCTCCGAAAGTAGAGCACAGCACATTAGGTGTGCAGAACTCCCACGACCATTCCAGCATCGGGGTCTCGATCACCTGCCCCGGCACTCCCTTCCACCAGAAAGACCAGGCGGTGAACACAGCTCCTGCCAACAGGCAAAGCGTTCCTACACGGAGACGCTTGCCCACCTCCCAATGGATATGGAAACGGATGTAATGGGCAAGCACCAAGTAGCCCAGATAACCGGAACAATACCACAACATGCCGAAGGGATTCCAGAAACATTCGCCCCACACTTCCGGTGAGACAAAACGGTGCAGCCACGGCAAAAAGGTGGACAACACAAAGAAACCCAAAAAGGTGCGCTCATCCTTGGCAGAGGCCTTCTCTAACCAGGGCGACACCACCGGCATGATGAGGTAGAGGCTGATCAGAGGGTACATAAACCACAGATGACCCGCCATTGAGGGAAAGTTTAACCAAATATTTTTCAGGTCGGCCACAGACTGTTCGGCTGACATGCCGCCCCATGCCAAGGGCAATATGGAATAAAGCACCAGAAATACGATGAAAGGAGGAAGAATCCGTTTGAACCGATGCACATAGAACTGACGCAAGGTCACACCCGGTTTCAACGGTATCAACAAGAAAGCGGAGACAACCATGAAAAGCGGCACACACATACGTGCTACCCCACCGTCATAAAACGCAACCCAGAACCGATTGGATTCATTGACCAACATGGAGACATTTCCCGCCAAACCGGAGGGATCCGCTCCATAAAAATTCTCACTTGCGTGGACCAGCATCACTAAGAAACAGGCTACCACACGAATATAATCCACAAAAACGATTCGTTCACGTTTCTCCATCTTGTGATATTAGATTTTACGGAGTTCCCATAAGCCCTCCGTAGGTATATATATAATATATGTATTAAGCGAAATCTTCCAAATCAGAAGCCTTCACCCGGAAAATATGTCCGTTGCGCGAAAAGACCAGCTCTCCGTTTTCTTTCTTCTTTTGGCTTACCAAGCGCTGGAATGCAATGTTCGCACCCTTGACAATATTCTCTTCAAATTCTCTAACTTCTTGTTCACTCATAATTCTGAAGTTTAGTGTAAACTACCTGATTAAATACCTCTTTTTTCTCATCTTTGAATCCTTTGGCAATGACTTCCATCGGAGACATCGAGTTGTCAGTAATCATCCAATAGTCACAAATGGGCAGATACAATTCGAACAAATTGTGGATACCCGCACGATACCGGCGCCGGATTGTATTCTCAGGGATATTGTGTCCCCCGGCAGCCACACGCATCTTGACGCGTTCCACAGCCAAGTCTGGCGTATTCAACCAAAAATAGAGCAATGTCACATAATAACCTTCCCTTTGTGCTTCCCGGATCAGATTGGCAACCGACCGGGTGGCCAGTGTCGTCTCCATCGCAAAGGTCTGCCCTTGCGAAATGAGCTCCTTGATGCGCTTATACATAATCCGGCTGGCTTCCACCGCCACGGCAATGCTGTCGGCATTGAAGGGCGAAAGGCCTTTCGCAATCTCATCGGAATTGACAAACTCCTTACATTTCAGCATCTCCGGCAGAATAGTAAAGGAGGCCGTCGTCTTTCCGGCTCCATTGCAACCCGATATAATGTATAAATATGGCACCTGTTCACTGTTTTATTGACGGGGCAAATATAGAGAATAGTTTTATATGTTGCGCGTTTTTGTTCACAAAAAACTTGAATTTGTGCAGAAAATGTACGTTTTTCCTCCCTTTTCGTTGCGAGAATCGCCATTTTCGTCAAGAACTGACCCTTAAAAGGTCACTCATGATGCCGTCTGAGATGAAAATTCCCTCACGTGAGAGTGTAAGAACGGAATCCTTCTGTACCAGCAGACCTCGCCGTATCGAGCGCTCTGCCTCCCGAAGGCAATAGAGAAGGTACTCTTCCCCAAAACGGGTGCAGATCTCATTCAAGTCGATCCCCCAACAGGTACGCAGACGGGTGACAATGTAATCGTTGTAACGGGTCTCTACCGAGAGGTATTCCCGCTCGATCGGGAGATTTCCCTCTCTTATACCTTTTATATATATAGGTAGGGAAGAGACATTCCAGGACCGCTCTTGCCCGTTGTAGGAATGGGCCGAAGGGCCCAAGCCCAAATAGGGAGTGCCAAGCCAATAGGAACTGTTGTGACGGGAGAAACAACCGGGTCGTGCAAAGTTGGAGATTTCATACTGTTCATAGCCCGCAGCTGTCAGTCGGTCAATCAACAGGGAGAAGAGCTCCACACTGACCTGTTCCTCCACGGGTGTGACATCTCCCGCCTCCAACAGGCGATGGAGCGCAGTACCCTCCTCATAGATCAGATGATAGGCAGAGAGGTGTGGCATATCCAATGCCAAGGCCTGCTCCAAGTTACGCGCCCATCGCTCCGGTGTCTGCCCCGGCAGACCATAGATCAGATCCACACTCAGATTGGTCAGTCCCGCTGTCCGGCAAAGCTCCACAGCCCGTATGGCTTGTGCCCGATCGTGCCGTCGGTTCAGAAAGCGCAGATCTTCATCGTCGAAACTCTGTACCCCCATACTGATGCGGTTGAAAGGGAATCGGCGCAACATGGACACATAGGCAGGGTGCAGGTCGTCCGGATTGGCCTCCAACGTGATCTCAGCCCCCGGCTTCACTGTAAACCACCGGTCAATAGCCTCAAACAACCGGGTGAAATCCTCCTCTTCCAGCTGTGAAGGGGTTCCCCCACCGAAGTAGATCGTCTCAATCGGTTCTCCGGCTAAGTAATCTCGCCGCAATTCCATCTCTCGGACAAGGGCGTTCAAATAGGGCCCCTTGTATTTCATCTCCGTATTGGAGAAAAAGTCACAATACAGACAACGTTTCGTGCAAAAAGGCACATGTATATAAAGTCCAGCCATCGAGATTATTTTCTGTAAAGATACCAAAAAGTATCGATAAGTCGTGGAAATCGATGTAAATTGAATAGATTTCCACGACTTATCGATACTTTTTCTCGTAGAACGAAGATGTTGAGGCACGAGACCTCAACATCCTGCTATGTGAATCGCATTAAAGCGCATTACCATTATGATTTTCAGCGGCTGTCGTGCGGGCTGTCCACCATACCGGTGTATCATACGTATTCTTGCTGGCTACTTTGGCGAAGTTGTCCGGGTTGTTTGCCAACTCGCTTGACGGATAGTACATCCTCTCCTGGAATACTACGTTCGGTGTAGCCACGAAAGGTAATTCTCCATCGAAATCCTTCACTAAACGGCGAGCCTCGTTATAGATTTCATACGGATTCATGACGTTCATGTGGCAGAATTTCTGGTCGAAGATGAATTTCAGCTTGTCCTTTGTAGAGGTCAGTGCCGCAAATTTGTTGGCTGCAAATTCCTCATAGTCGGCTAAATGCTCTTCGTCCAATGCCGGAGCCTTCGTGCTGGCCTTGATGTGCTGGACACTCGGCAGTGAAGACTCGTTGTAGCTCATCGTGGCGTTCGTGTTGTAGTAGAAGCGGGTAGAAGCGTCGATGGCCTTCTTGATACACTGCTTGGCATCAATGTTACCGAACTCTCCCGGCCAGCGTACCGTAGCCTCAGCCAACAGCAAGTTGGTCTCTGTAGAGCCCATTACCGGATACTGCATGTCGAAGTTGAAGTAGGTACGGCGGTTGTACATCGCCGGAATACGACCCGGATCCCAAGGACCTACGATCGCATCGTTGAAGTTGTACATATCTGTAATTTCCTGCTCGGTGTAGTACTTCGGCAATTCAGTCTCAGCCTCCTCAAAGGTGAGCGGCAGACCGATGTAGCGTCCGTGAACATCAGGCTGGAACATCGCATACAGACGTGGGTCAAAGTCGTGACGGTCAGCAGCGATACCGTTTTCATCGCCTTCCTGATACGTATAGTTCATGATGCCCTTAATAATGGTCTCCGGTGCACCACACTCATAACCACGTTCATCCAGACCACGGAAGAAAGTCACCTCAAATGCGTGAGTCTTGTCCTCTTCTTCAAAACCAAGGTCATACTGATATTCTGTCAACATCCGGTTTTCAGCTACCAGCTCCTTGATCGTAGAGACAGCCACATCCGGCTTCACATGACAAAGTCTCATTGCCATACGCAGACGCAGGGAGTTTGCGAAACGAATCCACTTGTCGAGATCACCGCCACAGAGCAGATCGACTGATGAGAAGGTAGATTTGGCAGCATCCGTCTTGAACTGATAGGTAGCGAGGTCAGCAGCAGCTGTCTTCAACATATCCATGATGCTGGCATAGATCTCTTCCTGTGTGTCATATTTGGCATAGAACTTTTCCTGATAACCACCACCTGCTTCCGAATAGGGAATATCGTCATACAGATCGGTAGACCGCTGGAACGCATAGCCCTTGATGATGTCACAGCAACGCATATAGACTTCGTTCTCAGCCTTTTCCTCTTCGCTCATGTCATTATAGAGCAATTGCATACCGTTGATGTCGCGGCTATAGTTCGTGTTGGTCTGCTCGAAGATGAACGTGTTGAACGGAGTTCCTGACCAACCATCCCACGGACGAACGATGGAGTTGTTCTGTGTTCTGTCGATGTAGAGCGGGCTGACACCCAAACCCAACATCTTGCCAAAACCACGCATGTAGTGGTAAGTTGCACCGTAATCATACCGGAACAGGTGACCCTTGGTCTGTGCGGAGGCGAACAGCAAACTGAAGTCAGCTTCCGTCAATTTGTCCGGATTATAGAATTTTTCATCCAGTGTGTCGCACGACACCATAGCTCCGGCAACGGCAGCTCCTAAAGCTATACTGGCTATATATTTACTAATTGTATTCATATTGTTTTCTTGCGATTATTTAGAATGAAACATTCAATCCCAAACCGAAGCTGCGGATACCCGGGATACTGGTGACCTCCGTGAAGGAGTTCGTACCCTGTGTAGATTCCGGAGTCACGTTCGGAATAGCTTTGTAGATGTAGCATAAGTTGTTGGCAAATGCGCTTACACGAGCATTCTGAATCTTAAATTTAGACAAGAAACTCTTCGGTAAGTTGTAGTTGAAAGAGAGCGAACGCAACGCGATGTAGTCACTCTTGTAGATCTGGTCTTCACACAGGTCCATACCACCTTGCCAGTACAGATTCTGGTAGTACATTTCAGCAGTGATCAGCTTCTCGTTCTTCTGGCCGTCAGCTGTGACACCCGGAGTGATCACACCGTCATGCAGGATGAATGGATAGAACGAATCGGCAGGTACGGCAGCGGAGTGGCTGTCTAACAGAATACGTTCACCGGCTGTGTTCACATAGTAGGGAAGACCGCCGTGTGCTTCGTCACGGAATTGCAAAGACTCCTTGCCGGAACCGTTACCCAACAGATACATATTGGTCTGTGAGATCATGGTTGCACCGAACTGGAAGTCGAATACAGCATTCACTGAGAAATCCTTATAAGTCAGACCGGTTGTCAAACCACCGACGATGTCCGGAGTGATCTTACCCACCTTGATTTCCTTTGTCTTGTCCAGATCCCAAACACCGGTACCCTGGTTAACGATGCGGTTACCCTGTTCGTCGCGCTGGTACGGATAGATATAGACTTCACCATATTCACCATCTTTCATACTGTAGATACGTGCACCGGTAGCACCCCACATGGTCAGCTTGTCGATACCCTTACCCAGCTCTTTTACCTTTGTAGAATAGTTGGCCAGGTTGATACCTAAATCCCATGTCCAGTCCTTGGTCACGATCGGCTTCGTGTTGACAGAGAACTCAATACCGTTCTGGGCAATATCACCGGCGTTCATACGTACTTCGCTGATACCGGAAGAAGAGGGAACAGACAAGGTTGTGATCTGGTCGTATGTGTTGTTATGGAAGAATGAGAAATCTACATTCACCCGGTTACCCTGGAAGAAGGCAGCTTCCAAACCGATTTCATACTCACGTTTCCGTTCCGGCTTCAGGTTCGGCACAGGGAAACCACCGTTTGAAGAGGCAAAGTCTGCAGGCGGCAGGTAGCTCGGCAAACTCATGGTCGGCTGTCCACCGTAAGAACTCAAAGAGAAGTCCACATTACCATAGTAGCGGGGACCCGGACGACCTACGTCGGCCCAAGAGGCACGGACTTTACCGAAGTTCATTTCCGGAATGGTCAGGGCTTCCGTGAAGATCCATGAGAGGCTGACACCCGGATAGAAGTAGTGGTTGTTCTCCGGAGGCAGAATAGAAGACCAGTCATTACGAGCCTGTACTTCCAGGAACACCTGGTTGGCGTATGCCAACTGGGCAGATGCGAAGACGCTCAACAACAGGTCGTCACCACGGGAGTGGCTACTACGTGCACCGAAGTCTTCACGCGTGTTGTTCAGAGAGAACCAGTTCTCTACCGCAAATGTTTCCTGTACGTTCTGTACGTTCTGCTCGTAGTCTGTCCATTTTACAGCGCCACCGACCATCGCTGATACATCCCATACATCGTTGAATGTCTGGTTGTAGTTAAATGAGGTCTGTCCGTACATCACCATGTTACGGGTGTTGGAAAGTTCATACCAACCCTGCTTGTTCTCCTCAGCCAACGGTTTGCTGACATACTGTTTGATCTCCTGATCGGCTACAGTCCAGTCCATACCTCCCAATGTCAACCAAGAGAACTTGTCGTTGAATGTCACGTCCAAATTCAAAGATTGGATCAAATGGTTGCGGACATAGTCGTTGGAGTTACGTAACTGTGACCAGTAGTATCCGCTGAGGTAGCTTGTATAGGGAGCCATCTGTGTCACAGACTGGTTGCTGAAATAGTTATAACCATCTTCTGTCAGGTATTTGTCGCGGATCAAATTGACATCCTGTTCACGCGGGAAACCGTATGTTGCCAAGTTCTGGATTGCATAAGGCGCATTGTGGTCCTTTGTGTTAGAGTAGTTGGTGTTCCATTTGATCTTCACATAATCATTGGCTTTCAAATCGCCTGAGAATGCAAATGAGTGAGCGGTGTTATCAGCTCCCAAAGAAACAGCATCATATCCGCGATAGTTGTATGACAGACGGAATGAACCCAGATCACCGGAGTTGCTCAACGCAAAGTTCACGTTTGTCTGTCCACCTGTGCGATACAGATCCTTCTGGTTGTTCGGTTGTGCGCTGTACGGATGATATTCGCCATCCCACCACAACAACTGACGACCGTCCAAACGCGGACCGAAGTTGGCACTTGAACCTCTCCACAAAGACTCTACGGTCTGACCCGTATTGGGGTCAGCCATGGTATAAAAACCATCTTTGCTGATCTCTTTCAAGGCAGCAGTACCTGCACTGGAACCGGTACCATATTCATTCTGCAATTCGGGATAGTAGGCTACTACATTCCAAGAGTGGTTGACACCGAAATCGATGCCCAATCCCTTCTTGCTACCCGATTTTGTGGTAATCAACATGACACCGTTGGCACCTTCTGAACCGTACAGTACGGCAGCCTTAGCGCCCTTCAGGATTTCGATAGAGGCGATGTCTTCTGGGTTGATATCGTTGATACCGGTACCACGGTCACCACCGGTACGGCTATTGACTGTCTGCCCCGTATTCTCATCGTGGATAGGAATACCATCGACTACGATCAACGGACGAGTAGAAGAGGATTCAGTCAAGGAGATCGCGTTACGTACCTTGATGTTCATACCACCGGAAGGACCGGATGCAGTTGACTGCAATTGCAAACCGGATGTCTTACCATACAGACCCTGCATGGCGTTCATCGGAGTACCGGCTTCCAACAGTTCATCACCCTTTACACTACTTACAGAATAACCCAAGGCTTTCTTTTCACGTTTGATACCCAAAGCGGTTACGACTACTTCGTCCAACTTCTGGGTGTCTTCTGCCAATTTAAGCGTCAATGAAGACTCACCGTTGTAAGTAACTTCTTGAGTTGCATAACCGATGAAAGAGATCTGGATGATATCCCCTTTCTTAATCCCTTCCAACGTGAAATTACCGTCCATATCGGTAATTGTTCCATTTGTAGTTCCTTTGACTACGACAGATGCACCGGCAACAGGGCCGAAATCATCTTCTACTGTACCGGTCACTTTTCCATCCTGCTGGGAAATAGCGGCACTCGGCTTGTCAGGTACCAGGTCTG
>JBJECC010000271.1:0-4437 GCA_051870655.1 Parabacteroides sp.
ACCGATCGCACCGGTATAGACACGTCCCCGGATGTTCCGTTGCACCCAGCGGTCTGACATCACACCGCCAATGATCACCCCGAAGAAAGAGGAGACGGCAATGGTAAAGGTGGACAGCGGTCCCGCCTCAGCCATGTCGATCTGTAAATTCTGGGCAAAAAGTGTCGGCAACCAGTTCTTGGTGGCCCACCCCGGAAGACTGGGGGTCGCAAAGTAGAGCAGGATGATCCAGAAAGCGATGTTCGTGAATAACATACCCATTCCCTTCACGGCTGCCAAGGCTGAATTTTCACCCGGTTTCTCCACAGCCATCTTCGGTGCAGAATGAATCTTCTTGTCCCGCAAGAAAAGAATCAGGACCAAACTGTAGGCAATACCGACCAGACCGAACCAGTGGAAGGTGGACTCCCAGCTGTAGGCATGTGCCAGCGTGGCACCGAAACCACCGAACGCCTGTCCTACATACAGACCGGTCATGTGGATACCGACCGCCAGCGAACGTGTCTCTTTCTGGTGATAGTCCGTAATCAACGACAGGCCGGCCGGGATATAGAGTGCCTCACTGATCCCCATCAACGCCCGGAGCGCATACACCTGATTGAACGTAGTGCAATAGCCCATCATCAAGGTCACAAACGACCAGACAAATAGGCTTCCCACAATCAACCATTTCCGGTTGACACGGTCGGCAATCATGCCGGCTACCGGACTCATGAATCCATAGATCCATAAAAAGACAGCCATCAGCCGGCCGAAGTTCGCCGCATATTCCAGTTCGACGATGTCGATACTCATAGAGTCACGCATGGTCGAAAGCATTTGCCGGTCCATATAGTTCAGCAAAGCCACCACCCAAAGCAGACCGACTACAATCCAAGGATAATATTTGTGTTCTTTCATCATACAGGCGTTGTGTTTAATGGTTCAGAATCTCTTTACATAACTGGTTTCCTTTGAGAAGCATTCTTGGAATGTGGAACGGACCCTTGAACAGATTTCCCTTGGCCGGCTGTGCCACCGTACCGTCGCGATGCAAATAGCCATACCATTCGCCATATTCACGATCCGGGAAATGGCTATAGGTGTAATCACTTACCATCCGGTGACGTTCGATGTATTTTTCATCGCCCGTCGCCAAGTAGGCGTACAGACAACAGATGATCGTCTCAGTCTGCGGCCACCAGAACTTCATGTCCTGCGAATAGTCCTGCTGCGGGAATCCCTTGCAGTCACGGAAATTGATGATGCCGCCATACTCCTTGTCCCAGCCCCACTCGAAGGCCCATTCAAAGATTTGCAGTCCCAAATCCGTCAACTCAGGGTCCCAACCCCGGTATTTGGCCTCTTCCAGAATGAACCAGGCCGTCTCGATGCAATGGCCCGGATTGATCAGGCGTCCGGCTGTCGTATCAATGAATTCCCCATTCGGGCCGACCGTCTCCAACAACGCCTTGTATTCCGGATGGATGAAATCTTTGCGGATCTCCGCCAACGACTCTTCGATTTGCTTGTCCAGTTCGGGAGAGGGCAACACCTCACGGATCCGGGCTGCTGTGTTGATCAGAATCATGCAGAGTGAATGGCCTTTGGCAGTCATGCCCGGTAGATACTTGGGTTCCAACAGGCCCGGCGTATTTTTGTAGCGTATCACCAAACGGAACAATTCCAATGCCTTCTCCGCATACCGGCGATCACCGGTCGCCTTGGCGTATTCCGCCATCGCAATGGCTGCAAAGGTTTCGGAGAAGAGATAGCGCCGTTTGCGCAAAGGTGTACCGTCGGCAGCTACCTCGAAATACATACGCCCGTCTGTATCCGTACAATGCTGTTCAATAAAGTCAATGCCTAATTTGGAAAGCTCCAGCCAGGTCTCGTTCTTTTCCAGCTGATTGTAGGCAAACGCCAGGTTGAAGGCAAAACGCCCCTGAAACCAAACCGATTTGGTGGAGTCATACAACGTACCGTCGCGATCCAGGCAGGTGAAATAACCGCCATGCGTCCGGTCAATGCCATGCTGGATCCAGAAAGGGAATACATTCTCGGTCAATTCTTTCCGATACGCCTCTTCCCAATAACTTATATAGTGTCTTGTACTGTCTTTCATAGTATGCTGATTTTTCAGTTATCGATTACATCTGTCAAAGAAATGGATCGCCTCCAGTTCTGCCTTCATGGTCTGTTCCTCTTCGTCTGTCATGTTGCGGAACGGCGTGCGGTTCTTTCCCAGGTCCAAACCGATCAGTTTCATGATGCGTTTACCCCCGACAATATTGCCCCGATAACGGCAAATCACATTGATTACCTCCTGAGAGAAGTTCTGTTTTTCGCGGGCTGTCTCCAAATCACCCTTTGCCCAAGCCTCCAGAATGCCGACCAGTTCACGTCCGTTGTAGTTGGTCGTACCTCCGATGCCGCCTTGTGCACCGCCCATAGCGAGGCAGGGAAGAATCGTTTCGTCCTGTCCGTGCAACATATCGAATTTGCCTCCGGCATACAGACGGCACTGGTTGTATTCATACAGACTCTCATACGTATATTTGATACCGGCAAAATTGGGAATACGTCCATCGACTGCTTTCAGGAAATCAAGCATCGGCAGATAGGCATTGTTGAACGCCGGAATATGATAATAGTAGAAGGGCAGATTCGGAGCACCGCAAGCGATCTCCTCACAATAGTTGACCAGCTCCTCGACACGGCCGATCCGGGGGAACGGAGTGGCCATGGCCCCAATGCCCCAAGCTCCGATTTCCTGGGCATGAGCAGCTAAGTTACGACTCGATTTCACGCAGGTACTACCCACATGTACAATCACTTTGAATCCTTCGGGAGCGGCTGCTATCCAAGCCTCTGCCAACTGTTTCCGTTCCTCTTCGGTCAGCATATATCCCTCACCGGACGAACCGTTGATAAACACGCCTTTCAGTCCGTTACGTTCCAATAATTTTGCATAATCTGCGATCGGCTCATAGTTGACTTCACCATTCTCATGGAAGGGGGTGAAGGGAGCATCAATTAGTCCTTTAATCTTTTCCATACGTTTGTGTTTGAGTATTAAATTCGTTGTGGCAAATATAAAAATTATTTTAATACATTCAAATTCTTTCCAATCTTGCAAACCGTATTTGTAACTCTGTTCCGATACTGTAGGTTGAACCGTGATGAATGGCTTTGCATATTTTTCTAATTTAGTTGTCTTTTCGATATCAAATCCGTTTTTGATAATAGCGGATATTATGAATATTGTTGCTACAAAAATTAATATTATAGTACGGGCGTACGTTAATGTAGATAGTATTGACTGAAACGGACTGGGCTGTCCCTTGCTCCGGGGAGGTCTGCTGACCTGGGCTAAATCGTCTGCCCAGCGGTCCGGGCTTCCTATCCAACGCGCTGGGGAGGAAGCTCAGGTCTGTCCGCCTGCATAGCCCAGCTCAGCGGGCAGAGCTCTCCAGCGCGCCCGCCTGCTCTCCCCGGTTCGTTAGATAGACCTGTTCACCCTCACCCGACAGTGCTGCCCGAGCCGCTCAGCAGTACTGCCCGACTGGCCCGACTGAGCGGCTCGGAGCGACAAAAAGACCACTTATCTGATACGTTTCTCAGTGAACAGGGGATGAGTCAACTCCACGTTTTCGGAACGTTTCTTGAACGGGAATGAATCATAGAAACACAAACCGGTGTGCGTCACTTAAACGCACGACAGAAGGTAGTCATCAGCAAGATGCAGAGGCCGAGCAGACCGATCACGATATAGGCAATGCTCATATCGAAACGCTGGGAGATGGCACCGATCAATAGGGGAGCCACTAAGGAACCGATGAAACTGATGCTGGAGAGAATGGTCAACGCCAATCCGACCGGGGTTTTCGACTTGGCACCGACGAAGCTGTAAATGGTCGGCACCATGCAGGAGATACCCAGTCCTACCAGCATGAATCCGAATGAGTTGACAGCCACTTTGATCCCCATCGACTCAAACCGGCCACCCAACAGGGCAGCGATAAAGAAACCGGCAAAAATGAAGAAGCCTGCCACCTGCAACACACGCTGTTTTCCCAAGATCCGATAGGCCCAGTTGGTCAGGAACCGTCCGGTGGCCATCATGACCATGAAGACCAGGAAACCGATCTGCAAAGACTTCGGGACATTCAGCACTGACTCGAAATAGATACCGCTCCAATCGAACATGGCACTCTCCACCACCAAGGCAAACAGGCCCATCAGACCCAGCTGAATCAGCAGTCCCTCCGGCTTGCGGATGAAATCGACCCACGTAGGCTGCTTCTCCGCACCCGCCTCACCAGCCGCCTTGGCCGGTTGCTTCGCTTCCGTATCCTCCTGCAAATATTTACGTCCGCTCAACACGATCAAGGCAATCAGCACCGCCACCAACGAGAAATGGAGTGAAGGCGGCACCTCGGTCACAATCATGATGAA
>JBJECC010000272.1:0-4427 GCA_051870655.1 Parabacteroides sp.
AGGATTTGGATGTGATGCAGTTTGAAGCAAAGGTGTTGGGTGACCGTGGTCTGTTGAAGCAGATTCCGTCCCGTTACCGTACGACCTATTTCAATCATACGATGGGTGGTGGCTATACAGCCGGTTATTACAGTTATATATGGGCTGAGGTATTGGATTGCGATGCGTTCCAGGCCTATGTGGAGACGGGGGATTTGTTCAATGCCGAGGTGGCTGCCAAGTTCCGTAACTACATACTGACACCGGGCGGTATCGATGATGCGATGGTGATGTACAAACGGTTCCGTGGCCACGAGCCACAAGTGGGACCCTTATTGGAAAATAGAGGATTAAAATAGGAGGAACGGATATGAGGAAAATACGGAGTTTTTGTGCTTTGATCTTTTGGATCCTGATCACCTTGTTGTTTCTGGACTTTTCAGGTTCGTTGCATGCTTGGTTGGGATGGATGGCAAAGATCCAGTTTTTGCCCGCTGTGTTGGCATTGAACGTCGGTGTGGTCGTGTTCCTGGTGATTTTGACGCTCCTTTTCGGACGACTTTACTGTTCTGTTATCTGTCCGTTGGGTGTGTTTCAGGATGCGGTTGCCTGGTTGGGACGACGTGGTAAGAAATTGCCCTATCAGTATTCACCGGCCTTGAGTTGGTTACGGTATGGTGTGTTGGCTCTTTTCATCGTGGTTTTGGTAGCCGGTGTGGGTTCGTTGGCCACTTTGCTTGCTCCCTACAGTGCCTATGGCCGTATGGTCAGCCAGCTGTTACAGCCCCTTTGGATCGGTATCAATAATCTGTTGGCTTTGGCAGCCGAACGGATGGACAGTTATGCCTTCTACGAGCAGGAGGTTTGGTTGAAGAGTCTTCCCACCTTGTGTGTGGCTGTCGTGACACTGTTGGTCGTGGGAGTCTTGGCCTGGAGAAATGGACGTACCTATTGCAATACGATTTGTCCGGTGGGTACGGTGTTGGGATTTATCTCCCGTTTCTCCCTGTTCCGGGTGACCATTGATTTGGACAAATGCAATCATTGCGGTCTGTGCGGCCGTCATTGCAAAGCCTCTTGTATCAACTCCAAAGCGCAGCAGATTGATTATAGTCGTTGTGTGGCCTGTTTCGATTGTCTGGATCATTGCAAACATCAGGCGTTGAAGTATGTGCCGGTATGGAAGTCTGCCAAACAGGCCTCTGTCGCCGAGACTCCTCAGGCAACAGACACCTCTCGCCGTCGGGCGCTCTCCGCAACGGTCTTGGTGGCTGCCTCCAGCCTGCTGCATGCACAGAAGAAGGAGATCTTTGTACCGAAGGATGGTGGACTGACACCGATCAAGGATCGGGAACCTTGGAAGCGTCAGACCCATTTGGTGCCGCCGGGTGCCTTGGGAGTGCGTAACATGGCGCAGCATTGTACCGCCTGCCAGCTTTGTGTATCGGTGTGTCCGAACCAGGTGTTGCGTCCTTCCGATGATCTGATGCGGATGATGCAGCCGGAGATGTCGTACGAGCGTGGCTATTGCCGTCCGGAATGTACAAAATGTTCGGAGGTTTGTCCGGCCGGTGCGATCCGTCCGATTACTCGGGCAGACAAGACCGCCATTCAGATTGGTCATGCCGTGTGGGTGAAAGACTATTGTGTGCCTTTGACAGATGGCAAGGAGTGTGGCAACTGTGCCCGTCACTGTCCGTCCGGAGCGATCCAGATGGTACCGTCCGATCCCAATCGTCCCGACTCGGTCAAGGTGCCGGTAGTCAATGAGGAGCGTTGCATCGGTTGTGGCGCCTGTGAGAATCTGTGTCCTGCCCGTCCGCTTTCTGCGATTTATGTGGAGGGACACGAACAACATCGTAATTTGTAACGGAGGAAGTATTATGGAAAATAACATGACACATCATCATATAGGACGTCGCGATTTCCTGAAGATTGTGGGAATATCGACTGCTTCGGCTTCATTGGCCGGTTGTGGTAAATCCGGTACGGTCGCTGAAAATCCGGCTTTGGGACCGGTACCGACTGACCAGATGACACATCGTATCTGTCCGTCCACGCAGGATAAGGTATCCATCTTGGGATATGGCTGTATGCGTTGGCCGTTGTTGCCGGCACCGGCAGCCAATGGGAATGTGATTGACCAGGAAATGGTCAACCAGTTGGTCGATTATGCGTTGGCACATGGTGTCAACTATTTCGATACGGCTCCTGTGTATCTGCAGGGTTGGTCAGAAGAGTCCACCGGTATTGCCTTGAAACGTCATCCGCGCGACAGCTATTTTATTGCAACCAAAATGTCCAATCAACGGTTGGCAGGGCAGGGATTGTCTCCGCAGGAGATGTTTGAGGCTTCGGTACAGATGTATCACAATTCGATGGAGAAGCTGCAGACCGACTATCTGGATTATTATCTGTTGCACAATCTGGGAGGAGGCAGCGGTATTCCTCTGTTCAACGAACGTTTTATCGACAACGGATTGCTCGACTATCTGTTGAAGGAGCGGGAGGCAGGCCGGATCCGTAATTTGGGGTGGTCATTCCATGGCGACGTGAAAGTGTTCGATCATGTGCTGAATCTGGGTGTGAAATGGGACTTCGTACAGATCCAGCTCAATTATCTGGATTGGAGCCATGCGTCCGGTTACAATGTGAATGCAGACTATCTGTATACAGAATTGGAGAAACGGGGTATTCCGGCCGTGATCATGGAACCGTTGCTGGGTGGACGTCTTTCCAATGTGCCGGATCACATCGTAGCCCGGTTGAAACAACGCCGTCCTGACAAGAGTGTGGCCTCCTGGGCATTCCGTTTTGCCGGATCGCCGAAGGGAGTACTGACGGTATTGAGTGGCATGACCTATATGGAGCACTTGCAGGATAATATCCGTACCTTCTCTCCGTTGGAACCCATCACAGACGACGAACGTGAGTTCCTGTATGATACGGCGGATTTGATGGCACAGTATCCGACCATCCCATGTAACGATTGCAAGTATTGTATGCCCTGTCCCTATGCATTGGACATCCCGGCTATCTTGTTACATTACAATAAATGTGTGAATGAGGGGCATCTGCCGAAGAGCCGGCAGGATGAGAACTATCGGGAGGCACGTCAGGCCTTTTTGGTCGGTTACGACCGGAGTGTGCCGAAGTTGCGTCAGGCCAGTCACTGCATTGGTTGTAACGAGTGTGTGACACACTGTCCGCAACGTATCAATATCCCGAAAGAGATGCAGCGTATCGATCAGTTTGTGGAGCATTTGAAGCAGGATACGTTATGAAAGGTGCGAACGTGAGCAATCAGCCGGGATCCCAACGGTTGGAGTCGTTGGATGTGTTGCGGGGTTGCGATCTGTTTTTCCTGGTGGCGTTAGGTCCGTTGGTACATGCTTTTGCCCGGGCGGTGGACGTAGAGTGGCTGAACCAGAGCATGTGGCTTTTTAGCCACGTGGACTGGGTCGGCTTCTCGCCGTGGGATTTGATCATGCCTTTGTTTCTGTTCATGTCGGGTGCCTCCATGCCCTTCTCCCTTTCCCGTTATAAGGGAATGTCGGACAAGAAACCGTTGGTGCGTCGTTTGTTGAAACGGGTGGGCTTGTTGTGGATCTTCGGTATGGTATGCCAAGGGAATCTCCTGGGGTTGAATCCGGATAAGATCTATCTTTTCTCCAATACGTTGCAGGCCATTGCTGTCGGTTATTTAGGTACCGCTCTGTTGTTCCTATATACCAGTCGCCGGACGCAAATCATCTCTGCGGCAGGTCTGCTGGTGGCCTATTGGGCCATCATGCGCTTTGTGACTGTGGATGGTTACGGAGGCGGTGACTATACGCCGGAACATAATCTGGCCGAGTGGGTTGACCGGACCATGTTGGGGCGTTTCCGGGATGCCGCAAAGGTGGAAAACGGTGAGGTCGTTTTTGCCGAGTGGTACCATTATACATGGATTCTGAGCAGCCTGAACTTTGTGGTGACGGTGCTGACCGGTCTTTTTGCCGGTTATATTGCCAAGGACAAGACAGATGCACGGACAAAACTACGCCTTTACTTTTTGCCGGGTTTGGCCATGGTGGCAGCCGGTTGGTTGTGGAGACTGGAGACTCCGGTGATCAAAACCATTTGGAACAGTCCGATGGTGTTGGTGAGCAGTGGCTATTGTTTCTTGCTGATGGGACTTGCCTACTATTGGGTGGATTACAAAGGACACCGGAAAGGGTGTCAGTGGCTCAAGGTGTATGGTATGAATTCGATTGTGGCCTATCTGTTGGCCAATGTGCTGAATTTCCGTTGCATCGCGGAGTCGGTGTTCTATGGATTGGAAGCCTATATCGGAGGGTTCTATCCGTTCCTGTTGACCCTGTTCCAGGCAGGAATGATCTATTTCCTCTTGTGGGTTTTGTATGAGAGGAAGATATTCTTAAAAGTGTAAAAGCTATTTTCATTAT
>JBJECC010000273.1:0-4418 GCA_051870655.1 Parabacteroides sp.
GAAGTCCTTCACAGCCTCCCGTTTCTCCTCTTCGCTCAACGAAGCGGATTTCATGTGGCCTGCCACTCCGATGATCGCGATGCCCAGCAGGGTCACCACGACACCCATCACCACGGAGCCGGTCAAGTCAGCGGCATGGCCGGTAAACAGCGGAGCCAGCAAAGTACCCAAGGCCGCACAGGTTCCCAAGGCAATGGACTGTCCCAAAGCCACTCCCAAATAGCGCATGGACAAGCCGAATGTCAATCCTCCGACCCCCCACAGCGCTCCGTAGAAAAGGGTCATACCGGCAGCTGCCGGGTCTTTGCCCACCAGTTCACAGAGCGAATGACCGGCAGGGACTGCCAGCTGGGCCCCCAGAAAAGGCAGCACCAGCCAGGCAAATACCCCCTGCACTAACCAATAGGATTCCCAGCTCCACGACCTGATTTTATTGATCGGCACATAACAACTGGACTGGCAGAATGCACCGATGGCAATAATCAACAAACCTAACAGAATATTCATGTCGCTTATCGTTTGCTGGTAACCTCCTGTTCATATTTCTCTACCTCACCGATGAACGAGGTGCCTACCGGTACATCGTTCTTCCAGCAGAACATGTCCCAAACGGCATTCCAAGGCAAGGCTTTTGCCTCTTCCAACAGCGCGAGCCGTTCGAATCCACGCCCCTCAGCCTCATACTGACGCAACTGGGCCAACGGTTCCAACAAGGCTCTCAACATACACTTCTGTGCGGCCCGGCTGCCGATCACATAGGCTCCGATCCGGTTGATGGAGGCATCAAAATAGTCCAAGCCATAGTGAACACGCTGCAGCGCATCGCAACGGACAATCTCGCTGAACAGGTCGAGTGTCGGATCGTCCATCAGCGTCACGTGGTCTGAATCCCAACGGACCGGACGGCTGACGTGCAGCATCAGTTCGGGCACAAACAACAGCAGAGAAGAGACTTTGTCGGCCACACTCTCCGTCGGATGAAAATGTCCGGTGTCCAGTGTCACCATCTTTCCGTGCTGGGCGGCATAACCGATATAAAAATCATTGGAACCGACCGTATAGCTCTCCAGCCCGATGCCGAACACCTTCGATTCGATACAGTCTTTCATGTGTGCATAGTCCGTGGCAAAAATCTGGTCCAAGGAGTCCTTCAGCAGTTCACGATATTTCATCCGGTTCACGGTCAAGTCCTTGCTGCCGTCGTGAATCCACAGGTTCATGATGCAGGGATCGCCCTGGGCCTCTCCCATCGCATTGGCAATGGCCCGGCAACGTCTGGTGTGTTCAATCCAGAATTGACGGATCCCCTCATCCGGATTGGCCAGTGACAGATCGCCGCTCTTCGGATGCGAGAAGGAGGTGCTGTTGAAGTCCAGTTTCATGCCATGCTCTTTTCCCCACTCCATCCAACTCTGGAAATGGGCAGGTTCCACCTCATCCCGATCCACCACCTGGCCTTTGAAATCACCATAGATCTCATGCAGGTTCAACCGGTGCGTACCGGGGATCAGCGAAGCGGCCTTCAGAATGTCGGCACGCAGTTCATCTATGTTCCGTGCTTTGCCGGGATAGTTTCCGGTTGCCTGGATTCCTCCGGTCAAGGCACCGGCCTGCACTTCGAAGCCCGACACATCGTCGGCCTGCCAGCAATGGAGTGACAGATGGAAATTCTGCATCTGCTCCATGACCCGGTTCACATCTACACCCAAAGCCGCATACCGTTCTACGGCCATTTCATACGCTTTCGTAATCGATCCTTCGTTTATCATGATATTTTGTTTTATATGGATTTATGAATATATGTCATTTTATTCAGGCAAATAGGTGGTCAACGGGAATGACTCACGCACCAGACGGCGCATCTCCCACCGGTCGGCCACAAGACCGGCTGATTTGGCTTGCACCAGACAATTGCCGATGGCGGTCGCCTCTGACGGGCCGGCCACAACCGGCAATCCGATCGCGTTGGCCGTCAACTGGTTCAACAACCGGTTCTGCGACCCTCCCCCTATCACGTGCAACTGCCGGATCGGGAAAGAGGACATGGAGGAAAGCATCCGCAACACCTCCCCATAGCGGTCGGCCAGACTGTAGAAGATACAACGGACAAAATCGGCCGGTGAAACCGGTCGGGGCTGTCCATGCTGTGCGCAATAGCGAAGAATCGCCTCCGTCATGCGCTCCGGATTGGCGAAGAGCGGGTCATCCGGTTGGATGCGGGCCGCACAACGGCTCTCCTGTGCCATCTGTTCCAAAGCGGCATACGAATAGTCGTGGCCCTGCCGTTTCCATTCTGCACGGCACCGCTCCAGAATCCACATGCCGGTAATGTTTTTCAGGAAACGGGTCGTTCCTTCAATTCCCCCTTCATTGGTAAAATTGCAACGCGATGACTCTTCCGTCACAATCGGGGCTTCGCTCTCGATGCCCATCAGGCTCCACGTCCCGCTGTTCATATAGGCAAAGTGAGGCGTTTCGGCTGGGACTGCCACAATCGCACTGGCCGTATCATGTCCGGCTACAGCCACGACTGGCACCTCCCCGATTCCGGTCCGTCGGGCCAGAACGGGAGACAGCGTACCGACACATACCCCCGGCTCTACCGGTTCTCCCACCTGGGAGGCCGTCAGCCCGACAGCCGAAAGCAGCTTGGCGTCGAAACGGCCGGTATGCGGATCCAGCAGCTGCGAGGTAGAGGCGATGGTCCGCTCACAGACCATCCGGCCTGTCAGCATGTAGGAGAGCAAATCCGGCACAAACAGGATCCGGGACGCCTGTTCCAAAGGTGCAAAATGTTCCCGACGTGCCTGATAAAACTGATAGAGGCTGTTGAAAGGCAAAATCTGGATGCCGGTACGCCGATAGACCTCTTCACGAGGCATCACCTCCCGGAAAAAAGCCTCCGGCACCCCCTCTGTGTAGGGATCACGATAGGCACGGGGCAGGCCCAGCAATGTACCGTCAGCAGCTACGCAACCGAAGTCAACCCCCCACGTATCGATCCCGACAGACTGGATGGACAATCCGCGATCCGCACAAACCGACAGACTCTCGATCAGTGACTGATACAGCTGATAGACATCCCAATAATACTTGCCGTTCCACTCGATCAGGGGATTGGCAAAACGATGGATCTCCTCCATCTGAAAGTGTTTCTCTTCAAGTGTTCCCACAACGGCCCGTCCACTGGTCGCCCCGATGTCGAACGCCAAAAAATGATGCTTACTCATGGCAGATCTATGTTTGTTGTTTGATTTTGCACAAAAGTAGCGGGTTTATTGCTACCTTTGTTACAGAAAATGATTTTAAAACTTTCAATTTTGACATGAGTCATACACAAGGCGACTTACTACGTTATCTGAGCGTGAACGAGCGGGACGAGGCTTGGGGATTGGCTGTGACAACGATTGGGTACCAGTTCATTCCGGCCCAGGGGAGTTATCCGTTGTCGCGCCACCCGGAGCACTATGATTTCCTTCCGCAACAGGGTCGCGTGTTGAACGAATATCAGCTGGTCTATATCACGAAGGGGTCCGGCTTCTTCCGTTCCTCCTCCACCCGGGAGCTCCGTCCCATCGAAGCGGGGACCCTGATGATCCTGTTTCCGGGAGAGTGGCACAGTTATTGCCCCAACCGGGAGACCGGATGGGACGAATATTGGGTAGGATTCAAGGGGGTTCACATCAACCGGCTGGTGGCCCAATCCTTCTTCTCCCCCCAGGAGCCCTTGCTGTCCGTAGGGCTCAGCAGTACCTTGATCGGCCTGTATGAAAAAATGATCCGGCTCACCGAGGAGGAGAAACCGGGCTATCAGCAACTGGTGGCCGGGATGGTGATGCACCTGTTGGGTTCCCTCTATTATAAGGTAAAGAACCGGTCGTTCAGCAACAACAGTCTCGTCGATAAAATCAATGAGGCACGGATCTGGATGAAAGAACATGTGGAAGATCCCCTCTCTCCGGAGGAACTGGCGTCACGACTCGGACTCAGTTATTCCTATTTCCGCCGCCTGTTCAAAGCATATACGGGCATCTCACCCGCACAATATCAGAAACAGCAGCGTCTGCTGACAGCCAAAGAGATGTTGACAACGACAACCCTCAGCATCTCAGAAATCGGATACCGTCTCCGCTTCGACACGCCGGGGCAGTTCTCCACCTTCTTCCGCGAGCATGAAGGTGTCTCCCCCTCCCTCTTCCGGAAACGGGCCCATTGAAACGGATACTACACTTCTAAAACATACGGATTGGTTATCACATGCCTGCCATACTTCTGTAATAGAGTCACAATGTCCTCTTTCGAAGCCTCTTGTTCAAGTCGGGCATTGCCTGGAAGACGACTCGCAAAGAACGGCCACAGTTGGTTGCATATTCCGGGGCAATCCCGTTCAATATTCCGGCGGTGTAGTCAGCACTGAA
>JBJECC010000274.1:0-4389 GCA_051870655.1 Parabacteroides sp.
CCATCGTGATGATGCTGAAAGAGCCGGATCTCTTTGCCGGAGCGTTGCTGGTGGCTGGAAAATGGAATCCGGCATTGATGGGACCGCTGGACCGGCAGAATATCTGGATCATCTCTTGCGAAGGGGATCGCTCCTCCAATTCGTTGCAGGGCGAGGCTGTAGCTCTCTGGCGCAAGCAGGGGAGTACAGTGGCAGAGGCTACATGGAATATGGAGCTTTCTCCGGCCGAGCTTTCTGCGGAGGCTGACCGGATGCGTGCGACTGGCAATCATTTGCTTTTCACTCATCTGACAGGCGGCAATCACAGAGCGACATGGTTCGTGGCCTATGGAATCGAATCGGTACAGGATTGGTTGTTCGAACAACATAAATAAATAGGAAAGGAGAGAGGATATGAAAAATGTGTCCCTTTATATTGATTTGTCGTTTTGCTTTGTCTTTCTGCCGTTGATGATGTACATGTTTCCGGTAGAGAGATGGTGGGGCGTGTATCCTCTCTTCTTCACTCTTTTCTGCAGTTGGCTGTATGTAACCTACTTCTCCTATAAATATTATATCATACCCCGTCTGTTCCGAGGCGGCAAAACACGTGTATGGGCTATCTTGTCCGTGGTGGCCTCGCTGACAGTAACCTTCCTCTTTTCCGCTTATCCGATCACCTCTCCCTACTATTCGTTGCGGTTGCAACTGATGGAGGAGAGTCCCTATTCGCCTTGGGGCGTCCGTCCCAATGAGCAGGCGGTCTGGCTACATTATATTATAGTCGTGATATTCTGTTTTGCCGTGGGCATGTTGAAGGAGGCATACAAACAGCGGATGACGCTGGAAGAGGTCGAGTATGAACGTAACCGGGCGGAGCTGGCACTCTACAAGGCCCAGATCAATCCGCATTTTCTCTTCAATACGTTGAACACGATCTATGGATTGTTGATCACCCATTCCGACAAGGCGGTGGAGACGTTGGAACGCTTCATTGACTTGACCAAATACATGTACAACAATGCCAATCGGGAGTTTATCTCCTTGGGGGAAGAGGTGGAATACATCAGTGAATACATCACGTTGCAGCAGTTGCGGCTTAACGAGAACACCACGGTCGATTTTGCACATGAGGTGGAAAATGAGTCTTTGCCGGTGCCGCCGATGCTGCTGATCACATTTGTGGAGAACGCCTTCAAATACGGCATCTCCTCCACGGATGCCTCTTTTATTCATATTCGTTTACAACAAAATGCCGGGAGAATCCTTTTTGAAGTGGAGAATACCAATTTCCGTATCTCACACAAACACTCTCAAGGCATGGGCATTGAGAATTGCCGTAAACGGCTTTCGTTACTTTACCCTGACCGTCACCGGTTGGAGCTTGGACCTGGCAAAGACAATACATTCTATGTCAAACTTGAACTTAAAAGTGAAGAATCATGATCAAATGTATCGCTATTGACGATGAACCGATTGCCTTGAGCGTCATCAGACAGTATTGTGAACGTCGTGGTGGCATCATGCTGGAGACCTATAGTTCTCCGCGCCTTGGGATGCAACGTATCTGTGAATGGAAACCGGATCTGGTCTTTCTGGATATCGAGCTGAACAGCGTGTCCGGACTGGAGTTGGCCCGTCAACTGCCTTCCACCAGTTGTCTTATTTTTACTACGGCCTACGCCCATTATGCGTTGGACGGCTACGAAGTCAATGCCGTCGATTTCCTGCACAAGCCCTTCTTCTACGAACGGTTCAATCGGGCCATGAAGAAGGCGGAAGAGTGGCTGCGGATGCATGAGCTGCTGGCGTTGTCGGAATCCTCTTCCCGTCAATTGTTGCTGAAGTCGGAATACAAGAATGTCACCGTTCCGCTCGACTCCATCCTGTATCTCGAATCGAACGACAATTATGTGCGGGTCTATTTGACGGACGGATCATCCATTCTTTCCAAAATCACGCTCTGTAGTCTGGAAGAGCAGCTCCCCATCGATGAGTTTATCCGGATCCACCGTTCGTTCATCATCTCGCGCAAGCGGGTACTCAAATTCACACGCCAGGAGGTCTTTCTCGCAAAGGTGAACAAAAGCCTTCCGGTAGGCAAAAAATATGCCGAAAGCATGCTGGTCGCTCTCGGCAAAGGGTAGGAGAGTGCGGCACAAAACCGCACTCTTGTATCATCTGTTTAGAAGTGGCTCGATCCGTCAAAGCAGTGTGTGCAAACCTTGCATTTGGGCAGACCGATCGCCTCTATCAAGGTCTCCAGTGTGTTGAACTTGAGTGAGCTCAGTCCGAACCGTTCGGCAATGATGCTGACCAGCTTTTTGTACTCCGGAGAGTCAGTGGTGGCATATTTGTCGAGATTCTTGTTCTCGTCTCCCTCCAGCTCCTTGATGATACGGCGTGTGATCAGTTCCAGCGGACTCTTGGAAGAGGTGAAACCGATGAAGGGACAGGCATAGATCAGCGGCGGACAGGCAATACGCATGTGTACCTCCTTGGCTCCGTAATCGTAGAGGATCTTCACATTGTCTCTCAACTGGGTGCCTCGCACGATGGAATCATCGCAGAACAGGATCCGCTTGCCCTCCAGCATGGTGCGGTTCGGAATCAGTTTCATCTTCGCTACCAGCGAACGCATCTCCTGATTGGCTGGAGTGAAGCTGCGCGGCCAGGTCGGTGTGTATTTGGCAATTGCCCGATGATAAGGCACGCCTTTGCCTTCCGCATATCCCAATGCCATTCCGACACCGGAGTCGGGGATACCGCAGACACAGTCCACTTCCGAGTCATCCTTCTTACCCATCTTGTAGCCGCTGGCGAAACGAACCTCCTCCACGTTCTTGCCTTCGTAGCAGGAAACAGGGAAACCGTAATAGACCCATAAAAAAGAACAGATCTGCATGCCTTCGTTCGGCTTGCGCATCTGTTCCATCCCATCAGCCCGTAACCGGATAATCTCGCCCGGACCTACAAAGTGTTCAATTTCGTAATCTAAATTAGGCAGACTGCTTGATTCACTGGTCGCTGCATACGCACCCTCTTTCTTTCCGATGATGATGGGGGTGCGTCCCCATTTGTCGCGGGCGACGATCAGGCCCTCTTCCGTCAGCAGCAACATGGAGCAGGATCCCTGGATCTTGTCATACACATGTTCGATGCCTGAAACGAAATCTTTGCCTTGTGTCAACAGCAAAGCAATCAGTTCTGTTTGATTGGTTTTTCCGGAACTCAATTCCGAAAAGTGCATGTTTTCCTCCAGAAGTTCCTGTTCCAGTGCTTTCAGATTGTCAATCTTGGCTACGGTGACAATCGCAAATTTACCGAGGTGAGAGTTGAATACGATAGGTTGGGGATCCGTGTCGCTGATGATGCCGATGCCGGAATTACCTTTGAATTTGGGGAGCGCTGCCTCAAACTTGCTTCGGAAGTAGGCATTCTCCAGATTGTGGATCGAACGGACAAACCCCTCTTCCGGATCGTAGGTAGCCATACCTCCGCGGCGGGTACCTAAGTGTGAGTTGTAGTCTGTCCCATAAAACAGGTCGGCTATGCAAGCCGACTTAGAAATAGTACCGAAAAAACCTCCCATTGTGTTTGTTTATATAAGTATTTGAGGACGCAAATTTACAAGAAAATCGGGAAGAGGCCCATAATCTGAACCAAGAAATCTGCTTCCGGGGAAGAAAATAAATTGTCTATATTTTTTAACATGTATGTATGATATTGTTTATCAGCGTTCTGATGGAAATCTTTGGGGGAAGGTCAGGAAAACGCTTGCCATATTAAAAATAATATCTACTTTTGCACCCGGGTAAGTCCTACACGGCATGCTCCCTCGGAATCCCCCCAGGGCTTGACCGCAGCAAGGGTACTTGGTTGTAGCGGCGCGATGTAGTAAGCTTACCCACCTGCCTCTTTAGCTCAGTTGGCCAGAGCACGTGATTTGTAATCTCGGGGTCGTTGGTTCGAATCCGACAAGAGGCTCAAAGGAAGGAAGTCCGGTATGGGCTTCCTTTTTTTGTGGCCTTGCAAATCTACTGGAAGGCTCCGGAATAGGATCTGCTGCTTCCGTCCAGCCAAGGCTGGACGGTCGATGAAGCTATCTTCATCGGCACTTGATATTAACTTCTATGACCGTCCAGCCTTGGCTGGACGAACAAATATACTATTTCCCTCTAAGGTTCTATTTGTTCTAAAAATAATATTCGTATCTTTGTCGCGGACTACACAGCCTTGTCCCTTCGTTATCCGAGTCAGACAGGTTCTGGCATGACGACAGGCAAGGTAGCCTACGCCGAGCTGAGTATGGCGGAGTCTCTATCAGACAAAGCGGTACAAAGCGGGCATTGGGTGGGTGAAGTAGTCCAGACATATGAAAGGCGTTTACTCGACGCTGTGTTTGAGACC
>JBJECC010000275.1:0-4380 GCA_051870655.1 Parabacteroides sp.
TGTCACCTCAAATACAGATTCCTTTGAAAAATGTATTTGTATCGACTAAAAGACAGCATAATAATGAAAGACAACTCAAAAATAGTTTTCAACGACTATCTCTATATTGCGATCCGGGCCGCCATGGATGCCGGAAAGTCCATTATGGATATCTATTCACATCCCGATGAGGAGTGGAATATCCAGCAGAAGGAAGATCATTCTCCGCTGACCCGGGCTGATCTGGCGGCTCATAAGCTCATCAATACGGCTCTGTCGCTGACCCCCTTCCCTGTCTTGAGCGAAGAGGGGCAGGCTATTCCCTATGAGAAACGTTCCAAATGGACGACCTTCTGGCTGGTGGATCCGTTGGACGGTACCAAGGAGTTTATCAAGCGGAACGGTGAGTTTACGGTAAATATCGCGTTGATCCACAATCGGGTGCCTGTGTTGGGCGTGATCTTTGTCCCTGTGCGGAAAGACTTGTATTTTGCGGCCGACTCCGAGGGCGCCTACAAGCTGACAGATGTGGACAGCAACCAACAGCCCTCCATTACCGAGCTGAAACAGCGTGCTGTACGTCTTCCGTCGTCGATGGGACATCAGGGAGTCGTGGTGGTTGCCTCCCGTTCACACCAGTCGCAGGAGACCACTGCCTACATTGAGAATTTGCGTAAGCAGGGACAGCCTGTGACGCAGATCAGCAGCGGCAGCAGTCTGAAGATCTGCCTGGTGGCAGAAGGTACGGCGGATGTGTATCCCCGTTTCGCACCGACCATGGAGTGGGACACGGCAGCAGGTCATGCGATTGCCCGGGCCTCCGGATGTAATGTGTATCATATTGACGAGAAAACCCCGTTGCTCTATAATAAGCCGGATCTGCACAATCCATGGTTTGTGGTCAAATAGCCTTCTGGACGATAAACGAATTTGAGCGATGAATTTTGAAATCGGGTTTGTACTGTTGGTCCTGATAGGCATGGTGGCCGCACTGATTTGGGATCGGATGCGGCCGGGTATGGTGTTGCTGACGGTGGTGGTCCTGTTCCTGTGTGTGGGGATTCTGACTCCGCGTGAAATGCTGGAGGGATTCAGTAACAAGGGTATGATTACGGTTGGAATGCTGTTCCTGGTCAGTGAGGGAATCCGCCAGAGCGGGGCGTTGGGACAGCTGATTCAGAAACTGTTGCCCACCGGAAAGAGCTCTGTCTTCAAGGCGCAGTTGCGGATGTTGCCTCCGATTGCTTTTGTGTCGGCCTTTTTGAATAATACGCCGGTGGTGGTCATTTTTGCCCCCATTATCAAACGATGGGCGGAGTCTGTGCATCTGCCGGCGACGAAATTCTTGATCCCCCTCTCTTATGTGACCATTCTGGGAGGTATCTGTACCCTGATCGGTACCTCCACCAATCTGGTTGTGCATGGTATGATTCTGGAGGCCGGTTATGAGGGCTTTTCCATGTTCGAACTGGGTAAGGTGGGTATTGTGATCGCCTTGGCCGGTATGCTTTATCTCTTTGTGGCTTCCGGTCGGTTGCTGCCTGATTCCCGTCAAGAGCGGGAGGAGCAGGTTGAGGAGGAGGGTATGCCTTCCAACTTCCACCGGGTCGAAGCTGTGTTGGGAGCCCGTTTCCCCGGTATCAACAAGCGGCTTGGAGCGTTTAACTTCACGCGCCATTATGGGGCCATTGTCAAGGAGGTGAAGAGTGGCGGACAACGTTACGTACGTAATCTGGACAGTGTGGTACTGCAAGAGGGCGATACCTTGGTGTTGTGGGCAGACGATTCGTTCATCCCGACGTGGGGCGAGTCCAGTGTCTTCCTGATGTTGGCCAATGGCAAGGAAGAGGAACCGGACGTGTCGCGGACACGGCGCTGGCTGGCTTTGGGATTGCTGATTTTCATGATTGTCGGAGCGACTGTCGGGGAGTTACCCTTCATGAAAGAGTGGGTGCCGAACATGAAGCTGGATATGTTCTTCTTCGTTTGTATTACGACGGTCATCATGGCATGGCTGAAGATCTTTCCACCGAAGAAATATACGAAATACATCTCTTGGGACATTCTGATTACGATTGCCTGTGCCTTTGCCATCAGTAAGGCGATGGAAAACTCCGGTTTTGCACCGCTGATTGCCCGTTCTATTATTGACATGGCCGACCGTTTGGGGCCTTATGCCCTGTTGGCCATCCTCTTCATCATCACCAATCTTTTCACGGAGCTGATCACCAACAATGCGGCTGCCGCACTGAGTTTCCCGATCGCACTCTCCGTGGCAAAACAGTTGGGGGTGGATCCGACTCCCTTCTTTGTGGTGATCTGCATGGCCGCTTCGGCCAGTTTCAGTACGCCGATCGGCTATCAGACCAATCTGATCGTGCAGGGTATCGGTGGATATAAGTTTACCGATTTTGTGCGGATAGGTTTACCTTTAAATATAATTGCATTCCTGATTTCGGTCTTTCTCATTCCGATCATCTGGAATTTTTAACAAAGAAATATGGATTCTAATACACATACACAAGTGGATGCCGCGCGTCATATTTATCCCGTGTTTGACCGGATGTTGGCTCGGGCCGACAAGGAAGCGCTGTTGCAGCAGCGGGGGTTGATGGTCTGGTTCACCGGGCTGAGCGGCTCCGGCAAGAGTACCATTGCCATTGCGTTGGAACGGGAGTTGCACAAGCGGGGTCTGCTGTGCCGCATTCTGGATGGAGACAACATCCGCAGTGGGATCAACAACAATCTGGGTTTCTCGGCGGAAGACCGTGTTGAGAACATCCGTCGCATCGCCGAGGTGGGTAAGTTGTTTGTCGATACCGGCATTATCACCTTGGCCGCTTTCATCAGTCCGAATAATGCCTTACGGGAAATGGCGGCCTCCATTATCGGAAAACAGGATTTTATGGAGGTATATGTCAGCACTCCTTTGGCCGAGTGTGAACGACGTGACGTGAAGGGACTGTATGCCAAGGCACGTCGGGGAGAGATCCGGGAGTTTACCGGCATATCGGCTCCTTTTGAGGCGCCCGCCGATCCGGCGTTGACGCTCGACACCTCCTGTTTGTCGCTGGAGCAATCGGTGGAGCGGTTGTTGTCGTTAATTCTTCCTCAAGTAGAATATAAAAAGTAATCAAGAGAATATGTCTGAATATAAATTAAGTCATTTACAGGAGTTGGAGGCAGAGTCGATCCACATCATTCGGGAGGTGGCTGCCGAGTTTGAGAATCCGGTGATGCTCTATTCTATCGGTAAGGACTCTTCTGTCATGGTTCGCCTGGCAGAGAAAGCCTTCTATCCGGGAAAAGTTCCCTTTCCTCTGATGCACATTGACTCGAAATGGAAGTTTAAGGAGATGATCCAGTTCCGGGACGAGTATGCCAAGAAGTATGGCTGGAATCTGATTGTGGAGTCAAATATGGAGGCGTTCAACGCCGGTGTCGGTCCCTTCACACATGGTAGTAAGGTACATACCGACCTGATGAAGACGCAGGCGTTGTTGCAGGCGCTGGACAAGTATAAGTTTGATGCCGCATTCGGCGGAGCCCGTCGGGATGAGGAAAAGAGCCGGGCCAAGGAACGTATCTTCTCGTTCCGCGACCGTTTCCACCAGTGGGATCCGAAGAACCAGCGACCGGAATTGTGGGACATCTACAATGCCCGGGTACACAAGGGGGAGAGTATCCGTGTGTTCCCGTTGTCGAACTGGACAGAACTGGATATCTGGCAATATATCCGGTTGGAGAATATTCCCATCGTGCCGCTCTATTATGCGAAGGAACGTCCTGTTGTGGAGATTGACGGCAATCTGATTATGGCGGACGACGAGCGTTTGCCGGAACAGTACCGCTCGCAGATCCGGATGCGTAAAGTCCGTTTCCGCACGTTAGGCTGCTGGCCGTTGACCGGAGCCGTGGAGAGCGAAGCCGACACGATCGAGAAGATCGTCGAGGAGATGATGGTTACGACAAAGAGCGAACGGACTACGCGTGTCATCGATTTTGATCAGGATGCCAGTATGGAACAGAAAAAGCGTGAGGGCTATTTTTAATAATTGTAGGAACATGGACGGAACAAACGATAAAACAACAATACCCGATACCGGCGGTTTGTCGATTCGGGAATTTCTGGACAGGGACGAGCAGAAGGACTTGTTGCGTTTCCTGACAGCCGGATCGGTAGATGATGGCAAATCGACGCTGATCGGTCGCCTGCTGTTTGACAGCAAAAAGATTTATGAAGACCAGTTGGATGCGCTGGAGCGTGACAGCAAACGCATGGGAAATGCCGGTGAACACATTGACTATGCATTGTTGCTGGATGGTTTGAAAGCGGAACGGGAACAGGGCATCACCATTGATGTGGCATACCGCTATTTCAGTACAAACAACCGTAAGTTC
>JBJECC010000276.1:0-21986 GCA_051870655.1 Parabacteroides sp.
GTTTGATCCGACAAAAGTAACACACATCTTCGAATTATTTTTATATTTGCCCAATGCAATCAAGGCAAACAGGGTGACATGGAACACACATATCGATACATCAGGCGAGACATCAGCTGGTTGTCGTTCAACTACCGCGTCTTGCTGGAGGCAGAAGATGAGACACTTCCGGTGTATGAACGCATCAAGTTTCTCTCCATTTACTCTTCCAACCTGGAGGAGTTTTATGAAATTCGCGTGGCTGAACACCGCAGCGTCATTTTCAAGAAGAACTATACGGAGGAGAGCGCGGATGAAGCGGAGCAGACCTTGACCGCCATCACAGAAGAGGTGAACCGCCAGCAACGAGAATATTACCGGATCTTTGCCGAGGTACTCAGTGAGCTGAACCGTCAGAACATCTATCTCTATCGCGACTGTACTCCGGAAGCATTTCATGAATCCTTCATCCAGAATTTCTTCAATGAAGAGGTGTTCCCATTCCTTTCTCCGGTCATGATCCAAGCGGGAGACATCCGTACCTTCATCCGTGACCGGCGCCTCTATCTGATCATCCGGATGTTCAAACGGGGCAGACGACCTGAAGTGACCGGACAGCCCGAATATTATTATGCGTTGATGAAAATCCCCTTCTCGAAGGTACCCCGTTTCATCGAACTGCCTGCCCATGAAGACAAGCACTACATCATGTTTATTGACGACATCATCCGAGCCAACCTGCCCAGTATCTTTCCCGGCTATGAGATTGACGGCTGTTACAGCATCAAGATCTCCCGCGATGCGGACATCTACCTCGATGACGAAAAGGGCAAGAATCTGGTGGAGAGTCTCAAGAAGAAGGTACGCAAGCGCAAGATCGGTGCTTTAAGCCGTTTCATGTATGACGGCGATATGCCCACCGATTTTCTGGACTTCATCTGTCAGGCCTTCAATATCCAACGCGACGATCTGGTGGTGGGAGGCCGTTACCTCAATTTGCAGGATTTGGCCAAACTGCCCAATCCGGGCGGAAAGGCACTGGAACAGGTCATCCCCTCTCCCATGCGCGTCTCTTTTCTGGACGAGACCGGTTCCGTGTTCAAGGCAGTCAAGCGGCGCGATATCCTGCTTCATTTCCCCTACCAGTCGTTCGATTACCTCATCCGCTTCCTCATGGAGGCGGCGTTCGACCCCAAAGTAGATGAAATCAAGATCACCCAATACCGCGTGGCCGAAAACTCGGCTGTGATCAATACCCTGATCAGTGCCGCCCAAAACGGCAAGAAGGTGACAGTCTTCGTCGAACTGAAAGCACGTTTTGACGAGGAGAACAACATGAGCACAGCAGAACGGATGGAACAGGCCGGCATCCGTATCATTTACAGCATACCGGGGCTGAAGGTACATGCCAAGGTGGCTGTCATTCTCCGGCATGATGCGGACGACGGACGCAAACGGCGTAATTTCGCCTATCTCAGCACCGGCAATTTCAACGAGAAGACAGCGAAGATCTATTCTGACATGGCGCTGCTCACCTCCAACGAAGAGTTGGTGGCTGACATCGGCAAGGTGTTCGGCGTACTGGAAGGGAAACTCTCCGAGCCTACATTCCGCCATCTGCTGGTAGCCCGTTTCAACATGGTGCCGGAACTCAAACGGCTTATCAATCGTGAAATAGCCCATGTACAAGCCGGCAGGAAGGGCTACATCATCCTGAAGATGAATGGGCTGCATGACCAGAACATGATCAATGAGCTCTATCGTGCCAGTGAGCAGGGGGTACAGATCGACCTCATCGTACGCGGTATCTGCTGCCTGGTGCCCGACCAGCCCTACAGCCGTAACATCCGCGTGACACGGATCGTCGATATGTTCCTGGAACACGCACGCGCCTGGTATTTCTATAATGACGGCAATGACCAGCTCTACCTTTCATCGGCTGACTGGATGCGGCGCAACCTGAATCGTCGGATCGAAACGGCTTTCCCGATCCTGGTACCGGAATTGAAACAGGAGATTTTGGATATCCTGCGCATCCAACTGGCAGACAACGTGAAAGCCTGTCGCTTGGACGAACATCTGGAGAACCATTTCAAACGGGAGGAGACCATCGGACAACCTGCAGTCCGGGCTCAATGGGCCATTTACAATTATCTAAAGCAAAAGAAATGAACGATTTGTGGATCTACATCGGCTGGATGGGTGCTATTGCCCTGATCAGCATTGCCTTTGCTGCCGGATATTGGGGCGGACAGCGGTACGAACGTTTCAAGCAGACCAAGCAGCGCATCCGGCATGACCAGCACGACCGGCTGGATCGCCATCGGGAGACACGTGCCTTTCAGCAGCATATCGAGGCATTAAAAGAGAAGATGCACCAGCAGGAGGCTCTTTTACAGGAAGAACCCGCCGAGCAGGACGAACGGATCGATACCGATGTGTTGCAACAGATCGTGGATATGAAGCGGGATCCACTCCATGCCAATCTGTCGAAAGAGGATTGGAATGCGATCTTCGAGGCTACAGATCTCCTCTTCAACGGATTTCTCACGCAATTGCACGAAGAGACGGGGCTGACACGCCACGAACAGGAGATCTGTTGTCTGCTGAAATGGAATTTCTCACGAAAAGAACAGCTGGCCCTTTTCCACAACACTACCGATGCCCTGACAAAATCCAAGAGCCGCCTCAAGAAACGTCTGCAACTCTCCGAAAAGGAGGATCTCGACACGTTCATCCGGTTGCTGTGATATGCTAAACTCCTATCACCCTCTTGGCACAGGCATATCCCTCTTCATACAGTGCCTCCAGTTTGACTGGATCCTTGCCCGTCCGGCTCACCTGTAAAGGCTGTTCGGGTCGGATAACCACGGCACGCCCTTCTGCCTCTAACTGCTCCACAAAGGAAATCTGCTCATTATAGCGGCGATAACGCAAACGGAGCTGCTCACGGATAGCCGGGTAACGCCGATAGATGAAACCGGGCAGATAAAAATCCTTGTCTGCTTTCCGATACCCTTTGTTCCGCGTCAGGACAATCACAGGTTTTGTATAGCCATCCTCCATCGCATGTTTCACCGGAATGGAATCGCACACGCCTCCATCCACCATCGGGACACCATCCAACCAGGCCATCGGGCACATGACCGGCAATGAGCAGGAGGCTCTCAGAATGGCCACCAAACGCGATACATCCTGCTTTTCTTCAAAATAGTGGGCTTGTCCGGTGAGGCAGTTACTCGTCACCATCACGAAACGGTTCGGATTGGCCGCATAGGCTTGAAAATCGAACGGATAATATCGGTCCGGATAGACATAGAAGAGATAATCGAGATCGATATATCCACGCCCGCGCAGAAAATGACGCAGACCTATGTAATCATATTTTTGGAGCAACTCAATGTTGCTGAACTTGGAGCGGCCTCGCTGATGAGAAAGATAGGAGACTCCATTACTGGCTCCGGCTGAGACACCGATGGTGTAGGGGAAATCGATCTGACGGTCCATCAGATAGTCCAGCACCCCCACCGTAAAGATGCCACGCATTCCACCGCCCTCCAGCACCAATGCGGTCTTATCATCTATTTGTATCATGTCATTCTTACATTTTACAGAGGGAAGATACACTCCTTCCCTCTGCAAATGTAAGATAATTCTGTCAGCCAATCCCCATCAATAGGAGATTTTACACCCGACAAAATAACTCCTCGGCGTACCCGGTCCATACACGTAGCCGGCATCCCTGTCACCTCCTTGATCAAAATCAGACTGGAATGCATTGAACATATTCTGAACCCCCGCATTGATCTGCAACGTCACAATACGGGTCAGAGGAATGTCATACGCCACCTTCAGATTCATATCGAAGAAATCGGGTGTCTCCTCCTCCCGATCCTCCGGAATGTAACCGGCCATGTGCTGTACCAACATACTACCCGTATAGGTTCCCGTCAAGGAAAGGGTCAACGGTTTCCAAGGTGTGAAGGTCGAAGTGAAATAGCCATACAGATCAGGGGAACGGAACATCTTTTTCTGGGCAGCGACCGTCTCGCTCCAAGACTCCGGTTCCTTATAACGGCTACGTTGGATCGTTGCCCCTGCCTGTACCTGCATCCAGCCATAGGCTACCTTCGCCTCCAGATTCATACCAGCCACACGTGCACCCGAACCATTGCGCCGTTCCATCAACCGATTGCCCTGTGCATCACGTCCCATCTCTTCCAGGATGAAGACATCCTTCAGATCAGTATAGAAACCCTCCACCAAGAAGTTAGTCTGTACCGCACCCCACCGGTGATAGAAATCCATCGAGGCACTGATACTCTGCGAACGCTCCTCCTTCAGGTCCGGCGAAAGCTGGATCATCGCTACATCACCTCCCACAGCCGTGACATGCAGGTCTTCATCGAATGCCTGTGGAGCACGGAATCCGCTCGAATAGGAGAGCCGGAAATTGATATCATCCGTCGGATTGAAACGAACGTTTGCCCGCGGACTGAAAATGATATGATCGATCAGATTGTGCTTGTCCAAACGGCCTCCCACCAGCAGGCTCCATTGTTTGTTCTTCCATTCATTCTGGACAAAAGCGCTTTCGATATGGACAGTCTGGGCAATAATACGGTCATAGCCTAACATCTGATCCTGCAAATCATCGTAGTTATACTCCAAGCCTCCGGTAAACTCCGCCGGAAGGAACAGGCATTTCTCCCATTCATAGTTATATTGGGCACCCCCGATGAACGTGAGGTCTGTTGTATTTCCATACGCATTCGGATCATGTCCGGCTCCGTAGTAGCTTTTCCGTTTCGTGTGCTGGGCCGATGTATAGACATTCAACTTATGCTTGTAATCTTTGGAGAACAGATCAAACTTCAAGCCGCCTCCATTGATGGTATGATCAGTCTGCTCCGTGATATCCGTCTCATGAGGTGGCAGGTCCAACAGATTACCACCCCGGCGGAACTCACTGATGTTGTGATATTCAAAAGTGAGCTTCGAATAGGTTCCGGTCTTCAGATACGAACGGAATCCCAATGTCTTTGCATTCAGCTGTCCCAACTCCGTGAAACCATCCCCATCATGATCGTAGGCCGCACGGTAACGGTTTTGTCCGAAGATATAGATGCCCGCCTTATGGTCGTCTGTCACCAACGAGGCATTCAGGGTGGTGTTATGGTCAGCCCGACTTCCCCCGGTCATTGTCAGGGAGTGGGCGATCTGAGCCGAGTTGCGCAACGGCTCTTTTGTAATGATGTTGATAGTTCCTGCAATGGCAGAAGAGCCGAAAAGTGCCGAACCTCCCCCACGCATCACCTCGACACGCTCAATCATGTTTGCCGGGACCTGCTCCAGTCCATACACTCCGGTCAGGGCACTGAAAATAGGACGGCTGTCTAACAGGATCTGCGTATAAGGCCCCTCCAATCCATTGATACGCACCTGCTGGAAACCACAGTTCTGACAGTTGTTCTCCACCCGTACACCCGGCTGGAAGTTCAGCCCATCCGCCAACGAAGTGGCATGTGTCGTTTCAAACGCTTTGGAATCCAAGACATTTACCAAAGAGGGAGCCATCCGACGTGTAGTCTCGTTCCGATTGGCAGAAACCACCACTCCGTCAAGCGAAACGGCATCTTCCTGTGCATCAAAGTTGATCTCTAACGTTTTTCCTTTCTTTAAGGTGACGGGCTGTTCCACTGTCTGATAGCCGACGGCCTGCATGACCAAGGTAAATTTCCCTTCCGGGAGATTCTTCAAAAAATAGTGGCCGGTCGCATCGGAAACTGTCCCGATCGTCGTTCCTTTCAAATAAATGTTTATAAATGACAGATGTTCACCACTTTGTTTATCCAAAACATGTCCGATGATATTGGCATCAGAGGGATTCAAGTCACTTTGTACCCGTCTATGTTGCTGCGTGTCGTCTGCCCATGCCGCATTTGTCAAAACACAACAGAGACAGAGCAAAATAAATACTATTTTGTTCATTCTTATAATCTTACTTAAATATTAACTGTTTGTACTCTTAATAGGAAATCTTGACAAGGAAATCAATCCCCCATGGGCGGAGCACGCAGCAGATGTCTCCCTAAGCAAGGGAAGAGAGGGTCCGGAGAGACCGGACGGATAACAATCGTGTAGATTACTTGAAATGCAAGGAAAGGAAGAACCCACGGATGCACGGCACCATCCTGCACCTGGACGGTTGACAGCAGATGGTACAATTGTATTTCGGACAAGGAGCCATGCTGATGTCCCTGCTCTCCGTTTTGAAAAGGATGTGAATGGACAATGGTCACGCCGTTCTCCACATGCACATGCAGAAAGAGTAAGACACTGCCATAATAGACCATAAACAGGGCTGGCAGCACCCAACGGAGGTATTTTGACCATTTTTCTATCACAATCGGACTATTTTAGGCCACAAAGATACGAAAGTCGAGCTAAATTTGTTACATTTGCAGCTCTTTAAGGCAAAACATTATACATTTAACTATCGTTTTTATATGGCTAAGATTACAAAAGAGGATGCTCTGCGGTATCATGCCGAGGGCAAGCCTGGTAAAATTGAGGTTATCCCCACCAAGCCCTATCAAACGCAGACGGACTTGTCACTGGCCTACTCTCCGGGAGTGGCCGAACCCTGTCTGGAGATCGAGAAAAATCCCCACGACGCTTATGAATATACAGCAAAAGGAAATTTGGTCGCAGTGATTTCCAACGGAACCGCCGTACTGGGCCTGGGAGATATAGGCCCGTTGGCCGGTAAACCGGTCATGGAGGGAAAGGGACTTCTGTTCAAGATATTCGCCGGTATCGATGTGTTCGACATCGAAGTGGATGAAAAGGATCCGGACCGTTTTATCCAGACTGTAAAGGCGATCGCTCCCACATTCGGCGGTATCAATCTGGAAGACATCAAGGCTCCCGAATGTTTCAAGATCGAGCAGCGTCTGAAGGCTGAACTGGACATTCCGGTCATGCACGATGACCAACACGGTACTGCCATCATTTCCGGTGCCGGTCTGTTGAACGCCTTGGAAGTGGCAGGCAAAAAGATCGAGGATGTGAGAATTGTCGTAAACGGAGCCGGAGCCGCTTCCATCTCCTGCACGAAACTGTATGTCATGCTGGGCGTTCGCAAGGAGAACATCGTGATGTGCGACAGCAAAGGGGTGATCCGCCAGGATCGTACAGATCTGAATGCTGCCAAACGGGAATTTGCGACGACACGCGACCTGCATACACTTTCCGAAGCTGTAGCCGGAGCCGATGTCTTTTTGGGTCTTTCCGTAGCCAATGTATTGACGCAGGAAATGGTACGTACGATGAACGACAATCCGATCGTTTTCGCACTGGCCAATCCCAACCCGGAGATTTCCTATGCAGACGCCATGGCTTCACGCGAGGACATCATCTTCGCAACCGGCCGTTCGGACTATCCTAACCAGATTAATAATGTATTAGGGTTCCCCTATATTTTCCGCGGCGCACTGGACACACACGCCAAGGCCATCAACGAAGAGATGAAACTGGCTGCTGTCTATGCAATCGCCGCCTTGGCAAAAGAACCGGTGCCCGATGTGGTCAATGCGGCCTATAAGCTGAAACGGACTACTTTCGGACGTGATTACATCCTGCCGAAGGCATTGGATCCACGTCTGTTGACCCGCGTTTCTTGCGCGGTGGCCAAAGCAGCCATCGAGTCGGGGGTAGCCAGGAAAGAAATCACCGACTGGGACAGCTATGCCAACCACCTACGTGAAATGATGGGCTACGACAACAAGCTGCTCCGCTCCTTTACCGATATGGCAAAAGCCAATCCGAAACGGGTTGTCTTCGCCGAAGCCAACCATGCCAACATGCTGAAAGCAGCTGTCGAGGCCAAGGCAGAAGGGATCTGTTATCCGATCTTGCTGGGCAACGAAGAGCGATTGGCCAAGATTGCGGCCGAGGAGAATATCAGTCTGGAGGGTATCGAGATTGTCAATTTGCGGCATGACCGCGAGACAGAACGTCGCCACCGGTATGCACGCATCCTGAGTGAGAAGCGGGCCCGTGAGGGTGTCACCTATTCCGAGGCGTGCGAAAAGATGGTCGATCGAAACGCCTTCGGTATGATGATGGTGGAGACAGGCGATGCGGACGCTTTCGTGACAGGTGTATATAGCCGATATGCGGAGGTGAGCAAAATGGCTGAACAGATCATCGGCATCCGTCCGACTTATAGCCATTTCGGAGCCATGAACATCCTGACAGGCAAGAAGGGTACCTTCTTCATTGCCGATACGCTGATCAACCGCCATCCTTCCACAGAGGTGCTGATCGACTTGGCACGTCTGACCCATGATGCCGTGAAGTTCTTTGCCCATGAGCCGGTCATGGCCATGCTCTCCTACTCCAATTTCGGAGCTGACAAGCAGGGAAGTCCGCAGAAAGTGCATGATGCCATCGAGTATCTCCACCAACACTATCCGGAAATCACAGTGGATGGCGAAATGCAGGTCAACTTTGCACTCGACAAGAAATTGCGCGACGAGACCTATCCGTTCAACACCCTGAAAGGAAAGGATGTCAATACCCTGGTATTCCCGAACCTGAGTTCTGCCAACAGTGTGTACAAGCTGTTGCTGGAGCTGGGTGTCGTGGAGTCCATCGGCCCGATCCAGATGGGGCTGAACAAGCCGATCCACTTCACAGACGTGGAAAGCAACACACGCGACATTCTCAACCTGACCACAGTGGCGGTAGTCGATGCCATCGTACAGGAGCAGATCGAAAAGAATCAATAAACTGTCGATTTATAAAAGGAAAAGGGGGACTATCCGTATGGTGCCCCTTTTTCATTTCCCTCCTTCATTCGGTCTCCTGTCCCAGACGCGTCACCACCTGCTCATAAGTAGCCTCTTTCAGCAGGACCCGTTTTTCACGATCCAACAGATAAAGAACCGGGTAGCTCTGCAAGTCATACAACTCCTCTCCTACAATCTGTTGAGAAGCATCATAGGCACGGATCCAGCTCTCCGGCCATTCGGAAAGATGTTTTTTCCACACCTCCGGCTCCTCTCCTGGATAAAGGGCCAACAGCTTCAAACGCCCCTCTTGCAGAAGTGTCCGGATCATCGCATCCCCACGCAGCTGACGGGTCAAGGCCTGGCAATGATCGCATGTCGGATCCAGAAAATAGAGCAGGAGATAGTCTGCCTGTAACTGGTAAAGCCGCCCCTCCTGGCCTTCCGCCAGCGTATAGGAAAAGTCCTCTGCCTGTTCCCCCACCCGATTCCGTTCCAGCAATGCCAACAACGAAGCCGGACGTATCCGTTCATACTCATTCCACAGAGGCAGAGAAAGGGCCGTCCGTAGCACGGGAATCAACCAATTCTCGTTCCTTACCGGCGAGTCAGCCCCATACAGATAATCTTCACATTGCCTCAGGAAATAATCGAATGTCGTCCGATTCACAGCCGACCGGCGAATCAACTCCTCAAAAGCTGCTTCCGCCTCTTGCGGAGAAACCAAACGCATCAGGTCAATGAAATTGCAAAGCGCCTGTTCCGTAGAGGAAGTTGCATCCAATACGGTCGTATCGGCAAAATCGAAGCGGTCCCAATAGTGAGCCGCCAAATAAGAGGCCCGATCCGCCGGATCGCGTAACTCCGAGGGGATGGAGACCATCGGGAAAGGAGGATCCGCCTTTTGAGCCATCGACCCGGCCATCCAAAGAGAAAAAAAGAGTATCCAAAAGTATCGCATACGCATCATTTCTTATTCAATCAACAGACCCACAAAAGTGGCTCTTTCGGAGGCTAAGTTAGAAATCCTGTCTCATTAATCACAAAACTTTGCGGCTAATTCGCAATTCTTTTCTATTTTTGTACAAATCAAATTGTATAATTCACGATTCTGAATTCATAACTCAATGAAGATGAAGAAATTACTCTTTTTAATGGGCTTACTGTGCACCACACCGCTGTGGGCGCAGACAAAGATAGTCAAGAAGAACGCTGTCAAGGCTAACAACTTTGGAATCACCTATTCGTTGCCGAAAACCAACTTGGTGGTGGTGGCAGAAGTGACCAAAGTCACCTGCAAAGCCGGGCCGTATTATCAATATGCAAAAAAATATCTGGGCGTTGAAAATGTCCTCACGGAAGACCAGATCTATTATGAATTCGGTAAAGTGAGGCTGATCAACAAGGGAGTGCCAGATCCGGACAACACCTACATCGTGGAGTTCAAACCGGGCACAGTAGCACCTTATGCCTACCTGACAGAAGATGGTCGCCTCTGCTCTATCAATGCCGAATATACCCCCGAAGAGGCTAAAGTGGAAAGCGGTAAGAAAAAGCCGGCTGAGAAGCAGCTATCCAATAGCTCTGTATTGTCGGAAGAGCTGCTGATGGCGGGATCTACCGCAAAGCAGGCCGAAGTGGCAGCCAAACAGATCTACCGTATCCGTGAGAGCCGGCTCAACATTGTCACGGGCGAGGCGGACAACCTGCCACCTGACGGGGAGGCCATGAAGATTGTGATCCAGCAGCTCGACGATCAGGAAAAGGCCCTGTCAGACCTCTTTACCGGTGTAACCATCAAAGAAAACAGTGAGTATGAGATCACACTGGTTCCGCACGATGATCTGGAGAATGAGGTACTCTTCCGTTTCTCATCCCGTTTGGGAATCCTGGATTCCGACGACTTGGGAGGCGATCCGGTCTATCTGACACTCCGTGCCACAGAACGGGCCCCTCAATTGGAAGAGAAAGAGGCTGAGAAGAAAGAAAAATCACTGAGAGGCATTATATATAATGTACCCGGAAAAGCCAACATAGAAATCACGATGGGCAAAAAGAATCTCTTCAAGGGCGAAGTGCAGATCACGCAGTTCGGCAGCCGTGAGGGGTTGGCCCCCGTGATGTTTGAAGACAAAAAAGCCCCTGTCAAGGTCTATTTTTATCCAGAAACAGGCGCCATCAAGCAGATCATACAATAAACACACGCATTCTATTAATTACTAACTAATATTCTCTAAAACACATGTTTGAAGGACAACCTAAAGGACTTTGGACGTTGGCTTTGGCCAACACGGGCGAGCGGTTCGGTTACTACACCATGCTCGCTGTATTTGCCCTGTTTCTGGGTGAAAATTTCGGATTTGATGCCGGTGTAGCTTCGGAAATCTACACCTGGTTTCTGACTCTCGTGTACTTTTTGCCACTCTTCGGTGGTATGGCCGCTGATAAATGGGGCTATTCCCGCATGGTGGTAATTGGTATTTTTATCATGTTCTTGGGCTATCTGTTGCTCTCCATCCCCTTGGGAGGCGGTGCAGTGGCTGTGGCTGCCATGGGGGCAGCCCTGTTGCTGGTCAGCTTAGGTACCGGCTTGTTTAAAGGAAACCTGCAGGTCATGGTAGGTGACCTCTACAATTCGCCGCAGTATGCCGACAAGCGTGATTCCGGATTCTCTCTGTTCTATATGTTGATCAACGTCGGAGCGCTTTTCGCACCTACGGCTGCCATCAAGATTATGGAATGGGCACAACTGAGCCTGGGGTATTCAAAGGCTGACTCCTATCATTTTGCCTTTGCCGTAGCCTGCGTTTCTGTCATTGCCAGCATCTGCATCTACTATTTGGGTAAATCTACTTTCAGCCAGGTTCTCGCCGTGAAAAAGACGAAAAAGGCAGATGAGAAACCGGCAGAAGAAATGTCACCAGCTGAGACACGTGAACGCATCATTTGCCTGGTACTGGTGTTTGCCGTGGTGATTTTCTTCTGGATGGCTTTCCACCAGAATGGTCTGACACTGACCTGGTTCGCTGATGAATTTACGGCCACCAAGTCCTCCGGTGTAGAGTCCATGCTATTCGACGTGACCAACCTCGTAGCCTGCATCTTCCTGGTGTATGGTCTGTTCGGTATCTTCCAGAGTGTCACATCCAAGGCCAAAACGATCTACGGCGTAGTGATTGCAGCCGGCCTTGCTATCTTAGGCTACAATTATGTAAACCTGGCACCGGAAATCTCCTTGTCTGCTCCCATCTTCCAGCAGTTTAATGCCTGCTTTGTCGTGATGCTTACCCCGGTCAGCATCGCCTTGTTCGGCTGGTTGGCCAAGAAGGGCAAAGAGCCGAAAGCACCTGTCAAGATCGGTTTGGGTATGTTGGTTGCCGCTGTAGCCTACCTGCTGATGACCCTGTTCTCTATTGGTCTGCCTGCTACAGATCACCCCAACCACGTGGCCGACGTCACTCCGAACCTCTTGATCTCCACATATCTGATCCTGACCTTCGCCGAGCTGTTGCTCTCTCCGATAGGCATCTCACTGGTTACGAAAGTAGCTCCTCCGAAGTATCGTGGTATGATGATGGGCGGTTGGTTCGTAGCCACCGCTTTAGGTAACAAGCTGGTGTCTATTCCGGGTCACATGTGGGATATGGATCTCTCCATTGTATGGGGCACACTTATGTGCATCTGCCTCGTAGCCGCTCTGTTCATCTTTGCAATTATCAAGAAGTTGAACAAGGTTTGTTAAATCTTTTAGTGAGATAAGGAAATGCAGCATGACTCATTCATAACCCTCCGTCAGCCGCAAAGGCCGACAGCCCGGTTCCGGAGATGGAGCCGGAAGGGGTATGCTGTGTTTGCCTATCTGAAAGAGACTGTGACGATCGGCCAGCTCTCGGTAGCCTTGGCCGACCGTTTCCAGCAGAAACATATTTTCCTCCACGCCGGAATGAACCGTATGGATCAGACCGTTGCGGAGCATACGGATGGAGAAGAGGATCTTACGGAGCGAAAGGAAAAGAACGGGATCTCCGCAATGGTTTGTGGTCTCCTTTACGACACCCTGCAACCGTATGAAACAACCTGTCCGGCTGCGGATAGGATCAATACACATAGAATGAAAAAGATAGGGCGAGAAGAATCCGATCAAAAGGATTCTTTCCGCCCTTTTTATTGTCCGACAAACAGTAAACAACAATTAATAATATCACATGAATAGTCAAGAAGTTTCAGCTTTTCTGATACAAGGAGGCACGCTCACGGCTCAAGAGGCCCTGCAACTGGCGCAAGAGCCGGACAAAGAGCCGCTCTACGAGGCGGCCCACCAGGTGACCCGCCACTTTATGGGAAACAAGTTCGACACCTGTTCGATCATCAATGCCAAGAGCGGCAACTGCAGTGAAGACTGTAAATGGTGTGCCCAGTCAGGACACTATGCCACAAAAGTGCAGCTCTATCCGCTGCTCCCGGCAGCCGAGTGTGTCCGCCATGCGGTTTATAACAGCCATCAAGGTATCGGCCGCTTCGCCCTGGTCACCAGCGGCAAACGGGTCAATGACAAAGATATGCAGCAGATCACAGAGACCGTTCGGGAGATCAAGCGACAGTCTGACATCAAGTGCTGTGCCTCCATGGGCCTTTTGAACCGCGAACAGCTGCAAAAGCTGTACGACAGTGGCGTGGAGAACTACCACTGCAACATCGAGACGGCTCCCTCCTATTTCGGGCAGCTCTGCACCACACATACCATTGCCCAAAAGATGGAGACCATCCGTCAGGCACGGGAGATCGGATTCCGCATCTGCAGCGGTGGCATCGTGGGGATGGGAGAAAGCCTGGAGCAGCGGATCGAAATGGCCTGTTTCTTGCGAGAGGCAGGCGTACATTCCATTCCCCTGAATTTGTTGCACCCCATTGCCGGTACACCGCTACAAGATACACCCCACATGACCGAAGAGGAGTGGCTCACCACCATCGCCCTCTTCCGGCTCATCAATCCGACAGCCTACCTGCGCTTTTCGGGCGGACGGGTACAGCTCAGCGAAGAGACACAACGCAAATCACTGTATGTCGGCATCAATGCCGCTATCATCGGTGATCTGCTGACCACTATCGGCAGCCGTGTGAAGGATGACAAGCGTATCTTCACGGAGGCCGGTTATTCACTCACAGAACAAACAGATTGGGTAGGATGAACAGCACAGATTTACTTCAATTTGACAGGGACCATATTTGGCATCCCTACACCTCCACGATCAATCCGTTGCCGGTCTATCCGGTAGCGAAGGCTGAAGGTGTCACCATCACGTTGGCCGACGGCACAGAGCTGATTGACGGCATGTCCTCCTGGTGGGCGGCTGTACATGGCTATAACCATCCAGTACTCAACGCAGCGGCCCATGCCCAACTGAAGCGCATGAGCCACATTATGTTCGGCGGATTCACGCATGAGCCGGCAGTGGAACTGGCACAGAAGCTGTTGCCGCTGATGCCCCCTTCCATGGACAAGATCTTCTTTGCAGACAGCGGTTCCGTGGCCGTCGAGGTAGCCATGAAAATGGCCATCCAATATTGGCAGTCAGAGGGCCGTCCGGAAAAGCACCGCTTTGCCACGATCCGCAGCGGCTATCACGGCGATACCTGGCACGCAATGTCGGTCTGTGATCCTGTGACCGGCATGCACGGACTATTCTCCGGCAGCCTGCCCGTACAATATTTCCTGCCCCAGCCGGCTGTCAAGTTCGACGAACCCTGGCGGGAAGAGGCCATACAACCATTGGAGGAGCTGCTCCGGCAGGAGGGGAAACAGATTGCCGCACTCATACTGGAACCCATCGTACAGGGTGCCGGTGGTATGTATTTCTACTCGCCCACCTACCTGGTCCGTGCCCGGGAGCTCTGCCGGCAATATGGCGTACTGCTGATCTTCGACGAGATCGCCACCGGTTTCGGACGAACCGGCAAACTCTTCGCCTGGGAACATGCCGGTGTAGAACCAGACATCATGTGTATCGGAAAGGCTCTGACCGGCGGCTACCTGACTCTCTCGGCCACGTTGACGACGCAACCCATTGCCGACACCATTTGCGGCGGAGAGGCCGGCTGCTTCATGCACGGCCCCACCTTCATGGGAAACCCCTTGGCCTGTGCCATCGCCTCAGCCTCTGTCTCCCTTCTGCTGGAAAGCGACTGGCAAGGACGTGTACGACGCATCGAGCAGCAGCTCAAACGAGAGCTGGCACCAGCCGCCTCATTGCCGGGCGTGGCAGAGGTACGTGTGCTGGGGGCCATCGGTGTCATCGAAATGCGCCAGCCGGTCCACATGGCCTGCCTGCAGAAAAGGTTTGTCCAAGAGGGCATCTGGGTACGTCCCTTCGGACGGTTAGTCTATCTGATGCCACCCTTCATCATTCAAGAAGCAGAACTAAGCAAGCTGACCAGCGGATTACTCCATGTATTATCTCAACCTCAAACGGACGAAGCATGAACTATCAAGCCTTATTACAGGAACTGGAGGCTTCCGGCAACCTCAGACAACTACCGGAGATCTCCCACACAGGCCGTTGGATTGAACGGGACGGACGAAGGATGCTGAATCTCTCTTCCAACGATTATTTAGGATTGGCCACCCGACCGGAGCTCCAGGAGGCTTTCCTGGAAAGTGAAGAGGCTCGGCGTTGGCCGCTCTCCTCCTCCTCCTCCCGCCTGCTGACGGGTAACTTCACGGTCTATCAACACTTGGAACAGCGCATCGCCAGCGACTTCGGACGGGAAGCGGCCCTTTTGTTCAACAGCGGCTATCATGCCAACACCGGCATCTTGCCCGCCCTGGCCGACAAACGGACACTCATCTTGGCCGACAAGTTAGTCCATGCCAGCCTGATCGACGGAATCCGTCTGAGTGACATCCCCTTCTTGCGCTACCGTCATAACGACTACACTCAGTTGGAACAGGTGTTGGAAAAGCATGCCGCCCGGTATGAACAGATCATTCTGGTGACGGAAAGCGTGTTTAGCATGGACGGCGACGTGACCGACCTGCCTCGTCTGGTGGCCCTCAAACGACGTTATCCCCACCTGATGCTGTATGTGGATGAAGCCCACGCCATCGGCGTCCGGGGAACACACGGATTAGGTGTGGCCGAAGAGTGTGGTTGTATCGACCAGATCGACCTGCTGGTCGGTACCTTCGGCAAAGCATTGGCCTCCATGGGTGCCTATGTGGTCTGCAGTGAAGTGATCCGCTCCTACCTGATCAATAAAATGCGCCCGCTGATTTTCAGTACGGCACTTCCTCCACTGCAGATCGCCTGGACCGAGTTTCTGTGGAAACAGCTGCCGCTATGGCAGGAGGAACGGACCCGGCTCCAGTTGCAAAGTCGTCGGCTGGCAGAGGCCTTGCAGGGGCACGGTGGAGAGATCAGCCAGAGCCATATCGTACCTTATGTGGTGGGTGACAGCCACGCCTGTGTCCTGACAGCGGAACAGCTTCAACGCAAAGGGTTCTATTGCCTGCCGGTCCGTCCTCCTACGGTACCCCAGGGTACAGCCCGCATCCGTTTCTCACTGACGGCCGCCATCACCCCGGAAGAGGTGGACCAACTGATTCAAGTCATTCGGGAGGAACAGGTATGAGGATTCTGAAACTGCAAGAGGGAGAAGGGCATACGCTCCACCTGATCCTGAACGGATGGTCTGCCTCGCCCGAACTCTTCCGATCGCTGCCCCTACCGGTCGGAGCAGACTGTTGGGTGGTCTATGACTACCGGTCACTGACCTTTCCGGAACGACTGGAACCGTTTCAAGAGATCCATCTGATGGCCTGGTCGTTGGGAGTATGGGTAGCCACAACGCTGTGGAGCAGCGCCTCGCCCTTCACCTCCACCACGGCAATCAACGGAACACCCTTCCCGATCCATGCTACATGGGGCATCCCTCCGGAAATCTTCGAAGGCACATTGCACCATCTGGACGAAGAGGGACTCAAACGGTTCGACCGGCGTATGTGTGGCGACAGGGCCACCCTACAACGCTATCAGTTGTTGCCATCCCTCCCGCAGGAGGTGAAGGCGACCGAATTGCAAGCGCTCCACCGAGCCATTCTGGCAACTCCGGTCGATTCCGAGGCTGCTACACGATTCTGGAACAGGTCCATTATCAGCCGGGCAGACCGCATCTTCCCGACCGCGGCACAACAGGCCTATTGGCAAGAACGGGTCCCCATGGAGATCTTGGAGGGACCACACCTCCCCTTCTATCAACCGAAAATAACCACTTTGTTATGGAAGTAATTGAGGCAAAACGGATTTGTCAACGGTTCAGTGCGGCAGCACAGACCTACGACCAGCATGCCGAGGCACAACAACGGATCTGTGCCCGGCTGCTGACGATGTTACGGGAACAGACACCGCTCTCTTTCGGGCGTGTCCTGGAGGTAGGATGCGGCAGCGGAGGGTTCACCCGTCTGCTGCAAGCGGAGGGCAAGGTGGGCGAATGGGTACTCAACGACCTGTGCGAAAGCTGGTCACCGGAACTGGTGCGGCTGATGGCAGGCCAGTCGTGGCACTGGCAGCCCGGCGATGCCGAACAGCTCTCCTTCCCTGGACCGTTCCATCTGATTGCTTCAGCCAATGCCCTGCAGTGGATGCACGATCTGCCCGCCTTTCTGCATCGGATGAGCAACTCGCTGGTCCCCTCCGGTGTGCTGCTATTCAATCTCTTCACACCGGACAATCTGCCGGAGATCCGCCTACTGACCGGACAGGGACTCACCTATCCCACCGTAACGGAAATCCGGTCGAGGCTGGAACGGGACTATCGGGTGATACGGTTGGAAGAGGAGCTCATCCGACTCACCTTTCCCGGTCCGATGGAGGTGTTGCGGCATCTGAAATATACCGGTGTGACGGCCAATGCAACAGGGGCCTGGACCAAAGGCAGACAGGCTCGTTTTTGCGAGGCATACCGTACCTGCTTTGGTACGGACGACGGACGGGTCACGCTCACCTACACACCGGTCTATATCGTAGCCATCAAATCATAGAATCATTAAAGACAGATACAATCATGACAACAAAAGGAAAAGTAATCTTTATCTCCGGCATCGACACAAGTGTCGGCAAGACCGCGGCCACCGGAGCTATTGCCAAGGCATTGGCACAAGCGGGCAAACGGGTGATCACCCAGAAAATGATACAAACAGGATGTGAGCTGGTGTCTGAAGATATCGAAGAGCATCGGCGCATCCAAGGAATCCCCTTCACGGAGGAGGACCGCACAGGGCTAACCTGTCCCTACATCTTTACTTATCCCTGCTCTCCGCATATGGCAGCCGCCAAAGACGGACGGACCATCAACCTACAGGTGATCACAGACGCCACGGAGCAGTTGCGGGAGCGTTACGAATATGTCCTGCTGGAAGGGGCGGGCGGTCTGATGGTACCCAACGATTTCCAGTCGCTTACCATCGACTATATCCGTGATCAGGGATATCCGTTGGTGCTGGTCACCTCCGGCAAGTTGGGCAGCATCAACCACACTCTGCTAAGCCTCTTTGCCGCAGAGCAATACGGCATACCGGTACAGGCCATTGTCTACAATCAATATCCGCACATCGATGCCCTCATCGAGGCCAACACGCTGGACTACCTGCGTATCAAGTTTCCACAGATTCCTCTTCTCCTCCTTTCAGACCTGAAAGAGGAACAGCCGATCGATGTCACTCCGCTATTATAGGTTATTGAAAACCAAGGCTTTCTTTTCCTCCAGCCTTACGACACTATTCAGGTAGCTTGGGGACTTGCACCCGTTAGACAATGCTCATGCCGAGCGTACCAAAAAAAGGGGAGCGCAACCAAACGTTACGCTCCCCTTTTTCTATCCGTCGTTATTCTTTGTATCAAAGCAACATGCCACCAGCCACTTCATCGGCAACCGCCTCATTCTTGATAGCAGATAACAGAGCCAAGCCGAAATTGAAAGCCTGACCCGGACCATGACCTGTAATCACCGGCCCATCGGTTTCAGTAGCTTCCCCTGTGATGGTAGCACCGATCAGACGATCTTCAAAGCCAGGATAGCAAGTGGCACGACGTCCCTTCAAGAAGCCCAGTCCCCCCAAGACTAACGGAGCCGCACAGATGGCAGCCACGATACGACCGGCACGGTATTGGTCCAAAAGCAGTTTGCGCAACGGATCACAATCATTCAGATTGGTGGCACCCGGCATACCGCCCGGTAAGATCAAAGCGTCCGCATCTGCATACACCACTTCACCAAACAAAGCATCGGCCACCACTTCAATGCCATGCGCACCGACTACGGTACGACTCTCTGTGATGGATATCATCTTTACATCCACACCACCTCGACGCAGAATATCCACTGTGGCCAACGCCTCAATCTCCTCGAAACCAGGAGCCAAAAATAGAAAAGCCTTCTTCATATTGTTTCGTTTATTTCAGTTTATAATGATATGTAATGGTTCCACTCTGGTTATTCACCCCGGAAATCTCGTTAAACTTGTTACGCTTAGCCGCCTGGATCGCTTTCAGGCGCATAGAGGCGTCGTCAATGGTCGTACCGCGACCGATGTCGGCGCGGATCACATTTCCCTTCGTATCCACCACAATGTCAATCACGATCTTACCCTCTTCCTTTTCGGTATAGGCGGGCTCGGCTACTTTGCCGGTAATGATATGACGATTTGCCAAGCTGAAAGTACCCATGCCACCGATCCCTTCGTTGGCACCATGATCGGAATTGCCGAAAGGACTGCCCTGGTTACCTTTACCGCTGGCTGCATCTCCCTGATTGTTGCCTTCGGCAGAACCGATACCGAATGCACCGGCCACCTGATTCTGGATGGCCTGCTCCTTCTTGCGCTGCTCTTCAGCCTTCCGCTTCTTCTCTGCCTCAATCTGGCGCTGCCGTTCCTTCTCAGCCTCTTCCTTGCGTTTCTTCTCGGCCTCTTCCCGTTTCTTCCGATCCTCCTCCTTTTTCTGCTTCTCCTCATCAATGGAGACGCTCTCTTCGATGTTCTGCGTGATCATCTCCTCTTTAGGAGCCTCCGGTTGGGTTTCAGGAGGCGGAGGGGTCGTATCCTCGACAGGCAATTCCTGTCCCGTATATTTCGGTTCGAAAAGGCCGGCAGAAGCATCCACATTTCCGAAATTGACCAGTATGCCCCCCTCCTCCTCAGGCATCCGTGTGCGCAACACACAGCTCCAAAGCAGCAACAGGATCAACGCATGGAAAGCCAACGTCCCGATCAAACCTGTGATGTCATCTTTATTCCACTTACTCATGCTCATTTCCTTTTCGGACTTGTTGCCAACACCATCTTGAACTTATTCTCGTTGGCAATGTTCAAGATCTTCACGATTTCCTTATAGGGCACCGTCTCATCCGCATAGAGCGCCACGAACATCTCCGGCTCCTTGGCTGCACATTCTTGCAGGAAAGGGGTAATCTCATCGAACGTCACCTGCCGTTCCCTGTCTTTACTAAAAGCGACGTAGTAATTCAGATTGGCATCAATCGTCACCCGTGTCAAGGGCTTGGCGGCCGTCTGCTTCTGCGCCTGCGGCAACGTCACCTTGATGGCATTCGGGATCACCACGGTCGAAGTCACCATGAAGAAGATCAACAACAGGAAGATCACGTCCGTCATGGAAGCCATACTGAAGGACTCGTTCACCTTCGTTCTTCTCTTCAATGCCATACCGTCATCAATTAGCAGGTTCGTTCAGCAAGTCCATAAACTCCATGGTACGTGCCTCCATCTTGTTCACTACATTGTCCACCTGCGAAACCAGATAGTTGTAGGCAAAAAGGGCCATAATACCGACAACCAGACCTCCGACTGTCGTCACCAACGCTTCGTAGATGCCGCTGGAGAGCAACGTCACGTCCACATTCGTGCCGGCATTGGCCATGTCGAAGAAGGCCCGCACCATACCGGTCACAGTTCCCAAGAAGCCCAACATGGGTGCTCCAGCCGCTGTCGTAGCGATTAGCGGAAACCCCTTTTCCAGCTTCGCAATCTCCAAGTTACCCACATTCTCGATAGCCACCAGCACATCGTTCATCGGACGTCCCAGACGGGTAATTCCCTTCTCAATCATACGGGCCGACGGGGTGTGCGTGCTACGGCACAGATTGAGTGCCGAATCCACCTTGCCGTCGTGGATATAGTCCTTGATCCGATTCATAAAAGACTCATCCTCCTTCCCTGCACGCCGGATCACCATCAGGCGCTGGATGAAAATATAAATGGCCATCAACGACAGCAACAACAACACAACCATAATCCAACCGCCTTTGAAAGCCAGGTCTATTACATTGATCTCCGTCTCCGTCGGAGTAGCCACTGCTGTCAAATCGGGCATTTGCTCTGCCACTTGGGCACCCGCAACTTGTAAAGAAAGTAAGTTCATTGTACTATAAATAATATGAATGAATAATGACTGATTATGAATTCAACGCCTTACGATAGGCCACGATGGTCTCTTTCAAGCCCATGTAGAGTGCATCACAAATAAGAGCATGACCAATGGACACCTCGTCGAGCCAAGGAATGCACTGATGGAAATAGGCCAGATTCTCCAGGCTCAAGTCATGACCGGCATTGACACCGATCCCCAGACTCTTGGCCAGACGGGCAGCTTCTACAAAGGGAGCCACCGCCTTTTCACGATCCGCAGCATACCCCGATGCATAAGGCTCCGTATAGAGTTCGATACGGTCTGCACCGGTCTTGGCAGCCCAACGGATGTTATCGAGATCTGTTCCCACGAAGATAGAGGTACGAATGCCATGGGAAGTAAATATATCCACCCACTCGGAGAGCTGATCGAAATGAGCCTTCACATCCCAACCGGCATTGGAGGTCACGGCATCCGGAGCATCCGGCACCAGGGTCACCTGTGTCGGTTTCACCTTCAACACCAGATCCACAAACTTGTCGATGGGATTGCCTTCGATATTAAATTCTGTTTTGATTAGCGGTTTAAGGGCATATACATCGCTATAGCGAATATGACGCTCATCCGGACGCGGATGGACTGTGATACCTTGTGCGCCAAACAACTCGGCATCTTGTGCTACTTTCAGCACATCAGGAGCGTTGCCTCCACGTGCATTACGGATGGTGGCAACCTTGTTAATGTTTACACTTAAATTCGTCATTGTATATTGTTATATCTTTTCTTTCATTAC
>JBJECC010000277.1:0-4332 GCA_051870655.1 Parabacteroides sp.
TTGAGGTCACGAGCACCTGGTTCAACCGCCTGGTGTATGACGCCGGACAACCCGAGGAGCAGCGTAAGACCTGGACCATTGCAGGGCCGAAGGCAGAGAGCCCGCTCCGCAAAAGCGGACTGATGGGGCCGGTCGTCGTACGATATGCCCCCGACGCTAAAGTCAATAGTATAGTTGAATGCCTAAGGTGAGGTTTCGGGCGGATGGATACACATCCATCCCTCCGATGCCGGGCCATAGGCCGGTAGTGGAGACTGTGGTAGGACTGACACCGGTATAAGGGGTAATGGTGAAGACATTCTTCAAGACGGCGTAGAGGCGTAGATGGCTGATCCATCGACTCTGCAAACAAGGTTTCCAACCGATCGTGATGTTGTCCAGCTGCAGATAGTTGCCGTTTTGCAGGAAATAGTCGCAAACCACCTTTTCACCTCGGATATGTGCATTCTGTCCGTAGGCAGAGGTGAGTTTGTTGTCGCCTGCGATGACTTGCAGACCGTAATACATTTCATACTGATTCATGATTTTGTAACGGAACCGGCCCCGGAATTCCAAGGAGCAATCAAACGTTTTGTAGGTAAGCTGATTGCCCCACGCCAGTTCCCATTTGGGTACACCGGTACCCTCCAGATAGACCTTGTCCTTCTCGCTGCCATCGCTGCCTAACTTCTTGGTACCGCCGACAACTCCGTTTTGCCAAATCAGGATTTGTCCGGTTTCATCGACTCCTGCATACCGGAAGCCATAGAAAGAACCGATCTCTTTGCCATCTTCCAGACGCTGGGCCGAACCCGGATTGCCCGGAGAGGGGAATGTTGGACCTTCCAGATACCCCAACTGATATGTGTCGTTGGAGAAGGATTTCAGTCTGGAACGGATAAAAGAGAGGGTGACACGGGTAGAATAGGCAACATGAGTCCGTCGGATGGCCTCCCAACTTCCTTGTAGTTCAAATCCTTTGGAAGTGGTGGTCCCTACATTGGCCACGATGGAGGAATGGGGATAGGGTGGTAACGGTACATTGTAGTCCCCGATCACATCTTTCCCTTCACGCAGGAAGATGTCGATGTTTCCGGTCAGTCGTGACCCCAATAGGGAGAAATCGACACCTATGTTGTGGGATATCTGTTTCTCCCAGGCAAGATCGGCGTTGGGATTGTTGCCAGGTCCGTACCCCATCACCCAAGTCTGGAAGGTGTCACTCCAATAGGAACCGAATCCGGAATATTTGGCCAATGAAATGTAAGGGTCGAAGCCGGAACGGCCGGTCACACCGTAAGAAAAACGGATTTTCAGATCGTCCAGAACTCTCCACGACCTGATTGCCGGTAATTGGGAAAGACGGATGGCGGTGGAAACAGCCGGAAAGAGTCCCCATTTATGGTCTTCGCCGAACTTGCTGTTTCCTTCACGTCGGAGCGAGGCGGTGAACAGCAGCAGGTCGTGGTAGTTGTAATGAACACGTCCCAAAAAGGCGATGGTCTTTTCCTGCGATTTATAGGAGGACATGCCCAGACGACCGGCTTCTTCCTGCATGTAATTGCCCGCTCCGATGTTGTTTGTCAGAAAGGCATCTGTCGGGAAGTCCCGGTTATCGACATGGAACGATTCGTAGTTGAACTCCTGATAGGAATAACCGGCCATGAGCTTGAAGTCCTGTTTGCCGATGGAGAAAGTGTAGTTGCCCAACCATTCAAGCGTCCAGTCTGTCCAGTCCTCCTGAGAGATCTCTGCCCGCCCTTTGTAGCCGTTGTTGATACATTCCCGATGGGTGGATAATTTATAATCCTGCATCTTCCTCCCATGTCCCTGCCGGCCCAACATCAGTTCCGTGTAGAGCCCCTTCGAGAGGTTGAGTCGAAGATTCAGGTCAATGGTATGATAACTCTGTCGGGCTCCGATTTTTCTTTCGGTCAGGTTCTTGACCGGATTGTAGGTGTATTCCGATCCTCGGAAAACATCCATCTCTTCGAGGCTGAAGGTCGGGTTGAGCTGTACCGCCTGCCGGAACGAGCTGTAATCCGTATAGGCTTCATCGGCAATCCGGTAGGAGAAGTTCCCGCCTACTTCCAACAGTCCCTCCAGTGTCGTGTGCTTGAAGTTGCCACGTATGCCATACTCTTTGCGTGAGGTGGCAATGTCCAGTCCCTCTTTCTGTCTGAAATTGGCAGAGAGCCGGAACCGGCTGCTTTCGCTTCCTCCGGAGAGGGAGATATGGTGATTGTGTCCCACATTGTGTTTGTTCAGCAGGGCATCGTACCAGTTGGTCCGATACCCATAGTCAGTAGCCCCGGTCACCAGAGTCAAATAGCTTGTAGGGTCCAGTACCTGCGGTTTGTTGGCCACAAAATCATGTTCGGCATACCCCTCGTAGGAGAGGGTACTTTTGCCCGCTTTTCCCTGTTTGGTCTGTACCAGGATGACACCATTCGCACCCCGGGAACCGTAGATGGCGGCAGCCGAACCATCTTTCAAGACAGTGATGGATTCGATGTCCTGTTGGGCAATATTGTGCAGATCGCTGCCCGGCATTCCGTCAATGACAATCAGCGGACTGTTGCCCGCTTTGAGTGAGGAGGCACCCCGTACCTGGATGGAAGAGGCTGCATTGGGGTCTGCAGCGGCGGTTCTGTTGATGGTCATGCCGGCTACTTTACCGTCGATCAGTTGTAGGGGGTCATTGACGGCACCTTGGGTGAACTCTGTCCATCGGACATGTGTCACCGCCGTTGTCAGATCCCGCTTCTGGGCTGAACCATACCCGATCACCACCACTTCGTTCAGCCGGGTGTATAGTTCGGACAGCTCCACGTGGAGCTGATTCCGCTCCCCTGCAGGGACCGGAATCACTTGTGTCTCATAGCCGATAAAAGAGATCTCCAACTGTGCGTCGGGGGGCAGCGGATGGAATGTGAATCGTCCGTTCAGATCCGTGATGCATCCGAGAGTCGTTCCTTTGACTACTACATTGGCTCCGAAGATGGGCTCTCCTTTGTGGTCTGTGACAATGCCGATGAGCGGCTGTCCCTCCTGGGGATTGGCAGCAAGAGGAGGCTGTGGGGAGATGATCAGGTAATTGCCCTCCATTTTATAGGTATATCCCAAAGGGGGGAGGAGTCGTGACAGCAATTCCAGCACATCGGCCCGTTTGGGATGATGGGCTGGCAAAAGTAACGGCTGGTCCACCTGCAACGAATCGGAGTGATACGCAATCCGGTAGGGAGAGGCCTGCTCGATGGCGGTAAAAAGTTCCTGTAGCGTAGAGCCCTTTCGGGGGAAAGGAATGCTCTGCGCATGTACCTGTGCAAGTCCTGCAACGAATCCGAGGAGACAGGACAGGAGGAGGGCGTGGAACCGGTTACCCATATTGTCAGGTTATTCGATGAACACCTCAGAGCCCTCTATTCGGTAATTCATGGATGGAACTAACTCCTTGATCAGCCGCATGACATGTTCAATCTGTTCGTCCTGATTGAAATGGATGGTCAGCCGGTGGTTATTGTACGAGGAGTTCTGGAGATGGATCGTGATGCCATAATGGCGCGTCAATGTCTCGAAGATCCGGCTCAACGGGGCCGAGTCGAAGAACAGTCCGCCATTCCGCCAATTGGAATAGTGGGCCGAAATGACCTTGCGAAGCGTAGCCTCTCCTTCCGCCGGTATATATACCAACTGTTCGTCCGGCCGGAGGGTGTAACAAGCCTGTTGCGTGTCGTTCAGATGTACCTGCACACAGCCCTCCTCCAGTGTCGTCTCGATTTGGTTATCCTCTGCGTAAGCCCTCAGGTTGAAGCGTGTGCCGAGCACTTCGACTACCAACACTTGCGACTGTACAAGGAAAGGGCGTTGCGGATCTTTGGTGACTTCGAAGAAACCCTCTCCGGAGAGATAGACTTTGCGTTCCGTCTGGGTAAACTGTTCCGGATAGAACAGGTGGCTTCCGGCGTTAAGCCAGACCCGGCTGCTGTCAGGCAGGACGATCATCTCACGCTTGCCCAGAGGAACGAAATGTTCTATGAGGGCTGCCTCTGTTTCTGCTGTTTCCGCCTGTTGCCAATAGAAATAGGCGGCACAACCCACCAGAATCAGCGGAATCAGATAGCTGGCGGCGATACGTGTCCAGGACCCTCGCTTTTGGGAAACAGGCGTTTCGGGATAGTCAGCTGTCGGATGAAGATGTGCCTCCACCTTCCTGAACAGGCTGTCGCGCTTAGCCTGAGGCAACGTGGTCCCGTTGCAACTGTTCCACATCTCTTTCAACACCTCGTCGATTTCCGGTTCAGACGCTTCCGCAAGACGCCGGTGCACACGTTGTGTGATTTCTTTCGAATA
>JBJECC010000278.1:0-4325 GCA_051870655.1 Parabacteroides sp.
AAACAACGAAGGAGCTATTGGGGATGCCGAAGGAGCTACCCGCCACCTACATCGATGATGAGCTGAACGATGCGCTCACCGGCACCCGCAACACCATGCTGTTAGTCTTTTGCTTCATGGGGATCTCCATGCTGATCTCGATGCTGGGTCTGTTGGCCATGTCCATCTACTACACCGAACAGCAACGCAAGCGGATTGCGATTTGCCGGATGATGGGAGCCGGCGTGCTGGACTCGATCTGGCAGCTCTCCAAAGGTTTCCTGCTGATGATACTTGTGGCGATCGGGATCTCCATGCCTCTCAGCGTAAAGGCCATGCAAACCTACCTGCAAGATTTCAGCTATCGCATCGCCTTTCCCTGGTGGATTCTCCTCGCCGCTGCGTGCCTCTCCATCGGGGTCGCCTTCCTCTCCATTGTGGGCCAGGCGCTGAAAACCGCCCTCCGCAATCCGATCGAGAGCATACGGACGGAATAAAGTCCCCTTTAAGATCCGTAGGAATCCATAAGGAAAAAGTGGAGAAGTAGGGAAGAAAAAGTTTGGCATACCGGATATAATTTCCGTTCAAAACAGTTGAACGACCGTTCAGAAGTTTTGAATGTACATTTCATTCTTTTGAATGTCCGTTCAAAACTTTTGAACAAACATTTCATGGCATATCGTTGACTTTTTATGCCTTATGCGTGGACTTTTCTATAAAGAGGCCGGGACATTCCTGTTCTTTTTTAGGATATTTTCTTTTACTTTTGCCACAAAAAAGGATGAAAGGTATCTTTGGTTTTGGAAAGAACAGGCAGCCTGACACTCCCAAAGGGGGACGTAAGGCGGTCAGTGTCTGGCAATGGCTGTTAGTGTTGGTCTTCTTGAACGGCTGGGTATTTGCCCGTAGCTGGTCGTCGTTTTGGATTTTGTTTGCACTCTTGGCTTATTTGTGTCTCACCCGTCGGGTGTTGCCGTTGAAATGGCATAATCGGTTGGCAGAGAGACTGAAAGTGTTGGAACGTCCCTTGCGTGCCTTTCACATCCGACTGATCCGGGGTGTGCGGCCGCCAGCCTTTGTGTCGGACTCCTGCCAATGTCTCAACTGTGGCATGACCTTTACGGGCAACTTTTGTCCGCGTTGCGGGCAGAACCGTGCTACGACGCGCTACCGTTTCAGCAATATGCTGACCAATATTGCCGGTGGATTCTTTAACATAGACAATGGTTTCGGCCGAACGATCATCGATCTGCTCTATCGTCCCGGCTATCTGATTGCGGACTTTATCCGCGGCAAACGGGCACCCTATTTTCGTCCGTTCCAGACCCTGTTCGTCCTGGCTGCACTGTATATCATGGCGGTACAATTAGTGGATCCGGGAGCCTTGAAGCGTTTTGATGCGCCTGACACTCCTGAGTTGAGGCAGGAGATGGACAGTCTGCTCACGGAAATCTCTGAGGACGAAGGGATGGAGGAGGAGATACCCGCTTGGCTGACGAACGAGAATTTGGAGAAGTTGAAGAGTTCGTTAGCCGGAGAGGCACCCCTCCAGCAGTATATAGGTGGGTTCTTGGAGGTGCATCCGTTTCTGAACAATGTGGCCGAACTGCTCAAAAGCTGGGCGCATGGCAACAAGGCCTTCACGATTCTGATCACGCTCCCGTTGTTTGCCGTGGCCTCCCGGCTGACGTTCCGGAACCGGAAGAAATTCAGTCCGCATTACAACCTGACGGAACATATCTTCGTGCAGGCCTACATCGCATGCCAGCTGTTGTTGCTCAGCATTCTGTATCTGCTGCTTAGGGGAGAGGCGAACCTCACGGATTATTATGAACTCCCCGCCATCTGCTGCTTCCTCTTCTTCTGCATGGACTACAAGCAGCTCTACCGTCTGACATGGAGAAGGAGCATTGGCCGTACAACGCTGATGTTCTGCTACAGTTTTTTGATGGTGCTGCTGTTTGCCACACTGGTAGTGACCCTGTCGTTGATCTTCATGCTGGGGTAAGCCCAAGGAGGCTCCGCTGTTCAGCGGAGCGACAGGACAAAGGTCGTGAGGGAACGGGCCGGCGCTTCATAGGGGAGTCGGCTCCCTTCGGGCTGCATGGCCGGGAGCTTCACGCAATCCTCTGTGGCACTGGTCCGCCAATGGGCAATGGAGGCCACGGGTGAGGAGAGACGGCTCAGGTCGATTTGGAAAGGACGTGCCTCTTCTGTGGTGTTCAGGACCGCGAGGACCAGTTTGTCTCCCTCCGGAGAAATGGCTGCCAATGTATGGGCGTTGTCCGTCTCGATGAAGATGTAGCCTTGACGGAAGAAGCGTGTCACCTGCATGCGTACGTACAGATTCTTGTTGGCATGATACTCCTCTGTGTGGAAATTGCCCCGCAACACACACCATTCGTCGTTGTTCTCTTCCATCAGCTGCCAGTCGAGCCAAGCCTGCGGGCGCATGATCCGCATATCGTCGAAAAGCTTTTGGGCCAGCCGCAAGTTGCTGTCCAACCCTTTGCCGCCTCCGCTCGGACCGGTCTCCGACTGCCAGAAGGGTTTTCCGGACTGGCGGATCAACTCACGCACTTCGGCCCGCTGTTCGTCGGTGGCGGAATAGGTGTGTGTGTTCAGCTGTCCCAGCAGGGGCCATACGTCGCCAGCTGCCTGATAGGCTTTCTGCACGGTGAGGAACTGCTCCAGGTTGGTCTCGTCAGAAGCCGACAACACGGTGTGCAGACCGGTCGCTTTCAGTTTGGGCTGCAACAGGCGGATGATCTGCATCTGGGTGGCCGGTTCGAAATGGCATCCCTCCTGGCTTCCCTCGGCATACCAGTAGTTGGAGAAGGATTCGTTGAACGGTTCCAACGTCTTGAACTCCAGTTGGTATTTCTCTTTATAATGCTTGCAGACCTCCAGCAGATAGTCACAGAAGGCCTCGTAATATTCCGGTTTCAGATTGTCTTTGAGCGGATCGGCATGACCGGCGGCACACCCGCTGTAGGTCATCCAGTAGGGGGCTGAGTTGGAGAAGGCTTCGAACACGGCATCCGGACGCTTTTCCCGGATCTTCAGCAGGATGGTACGCTGGGCCTGGTCGGCCTCCCAGTTGTAGGGGGCTGAGGGGGAGTCTTTGAATCCCTCCATTTCGGCCCGTTTCCCTTTGCCCTTCACCATGTGCCCGTCGGCATGGGCGGGATCGTCGCCTCCACCGATGTTATAGCGGAAAATGTTCATGTTCAGTCCATCGGGAGAGGTGATCAGCTCCACGATACGATCCACTTTCGCCTCTTCCCAACGGCCTACCTGTCCGGCCCACCAGCAGAGCGAAGCGCCCCAGCCTTCCAGTTGTTGATAACGTGTCGAAGGGTCGATGTGCGCCTCCTCCGGTTGCGGCAATGTCTGTGCCGAAAGGGAAAATGTGATGACAGCCAGCAGGCTGAGCCATGTCTTTTTCATGATATGCTGTTTTTAGAATTTGTATTATCTTGTCATTTGTTCTCGTCGATGATCATGCCGCTGCCCAGACAGAGATGATGATCCTTGTCATAGACCACTCCATACTGGCCGGGGGCAATGCCCTGGATCTTGTTGTCCGACTCGATGCGATACAGATCGCCGATACGGCGGATGCGTCCATGGGTGAACTCCGGGGTGTGGCGGATCTTGAAGGTGATCTCCTTCTCGTCGTCGAAGGCGCCCCACGGATCTTCCGTGATGAAATCGAAGCCCTGCATGTTGATCGTCTTGCCATACTGGGTCTCCGGATCATACCCGTTGGAGACATAGATGATGTTGCGACGGATGTCCTTCTTGATGACGAACCACGGCCCTCCGCTCAAGCCCAGGCCTTTCCGCTGGCCGATGGTGTGAAACCAGTAGCCGTTGTGTTTGCCCAGCACCTTGCCGGTCTCCAGTTCGACGATTTTACCGGTGCGTCGTCCCAGATAACGCTCGATGAAATCGTTGTAATTGATTTTGCCCAGGAAGCAGATGCCTTGGCTGTCTTTCCGTTTGGCACTCGGCAACTTCTGTTCCTCCGCAATGGCCCGCACTTCGCTCTTCATCAGATGACCGATCGGGAACATGAGCTTTTGGATTTGCAGACGGGTGATCTGTCCCAGGAAGTCGGTCTGGTCTTTGACCGGATCTTTGGCGGTCGAGAGCCACACTTTGCCGTCTATCTCGGTCGTTGTCGCATAATGGCCCGTGGCGATTTTGTCGAAATCCTTCCCCCACTTTTCTTCGAAGCAGCCGAACTTGATGTATTTGTTGCACATCATGTCCGGATTGGGCGTCAGTCCGCGTTTGACGGAATCGATGGTGTAGCTCACCACCTTGTCCCAATACTCATC
>JBJECC010000279.1:0-21812 GCA_051870655.1 Parabacteroides sp.
CCTACCAGATGAGCCTCATGAATGACTATGCCTATATGGATTCGCTCCATACGGAGCGGGAAGAGGGGATCAAAATAGGTGAAGAGAGAGGACTGAAAATCGGAGAAGAAAAAGGTCGTAAAGAGGGAAAAGCAGAAGGATTAGCCGAAGGTGAAACAAAAGGCAAAACAGAAATGGCTGCTGCTATGAAGCGTCGGGGAATGGATTTGGCTACGATTGCCGAAATCTCCGGATTACCTCTTGAAGAAATCGAAGCTTTGTAAACATTGTTTTCGACTATTCTTATAGAAATCAACTAATCAGTTGTCTATCTTTCTTTTAATCATATTCTGTCCGTTTTTCCAATACAAAATTGGGCTGTTTTGTCCGTTTTTCCAACATAAAAAAGCCACATTTTGTCCGTTTTTCCAACTTTATGCCTCGAACAAGGAATAAAAAAAATCCTCCGATAAACCTCAAAAAGGATATCGGAGGATTGCTTTCTACTGCAAACAATGTCTTTCCCGTTAGAAGGGCAGATCGTCGATCGGATTGGCAGGACCAAAGTCGGGGGCAGCAGGGGCTGCGGCAGGAGCTGCTACAGGTTGCGGTTGCTGCGGTGCGGCAGCAGCAGGACGTTCCACCTTCCACGCATTGATGTTGGTGAACCAACGGCCCTGATACTCGCGGCTATCGATGTCGAACGAGACGATCAGCTCCTCACCCGGCTGAATAGCCGCCTGTGCGATACGGTCTGCACCAAAGATCTGGAAGCAGACCTTTTTCGGGTACTGGTCGTGCGTTTCCAATACATATTCTTGTTTTTTCCATTCGTTTCCGGCTTTGCTTACTCCGCCTTGTTCCGGCAATACGGCGATAATTCTTCCTGAAATTTCCATAATGTGTTATTCGTATAATAATGTATAAAGATGTGCGAAGATACAGCTTTTCTTTGAATTGGCCCACTTTACTGCGGGTTTAATGCATCAAAAGCCTCTTTCATGGACAACAACTCGTCGCGGATCTGCTTCAGGCGATTCACGATCTCCTCCCGCTGGATCGTCATCTCCGGGTTCTCTTTCAGCTTCTGCCGGGCACCGGCCAGTGTCAATCCCCGCTCTTTGACCAAATGGTAAATGAGGCGGACCGACTCGATGTCCTCCTGCCGGTAGAAACGGGTCCCCTTGGCCGTCTTGCGCGGCTGGATGATGTCGAACTCCTTCTCCCAGAAGCGCAAAGTCGATTCGTTCACGCCAAACATCTGTGCCACCTCCTTGATGGAATAATAGAGGCGTTGTATCGGTTGCTTGTCTTTCGGTGCCATGATCAGAAACCTGCAATTAGTCCATTACCTGTCCGTGATTCTCCGCAATCTGGATCATGCGGTCATACTCTTCCGGTGTCAAATCCATGAAATAATAGCGCGAAGGATTGTCGTTCTTGCCCCGCACAATCACCTCGTAATGCAGGTGCGGACCGGTCGATTTACCCGTGTTGCCCACTTCACCGACCACCTCACCGCGCGTCACCTTCTGTCCCACACGTGCCCGGAACTTGCTCAAGTGACCGTAAAGCGTCTGATAGCCATATCCATGATTGATCATCAAACAGTTACCATAGCCCTGCTTCCAACCGGCAAAAGTCACCACCCCGTTGCCGGTGGCATACACATCCGTACCGATCTTGGCGGAGAAGTCCATACCGGCATGGAAACGCGGCGTGCGATAGATGGGATCAATCCGCATACCATAACCGGAAGCGGTCTGGCGCAAGTCCTTGTTGGAAATAGGCTGGATGGCCGGAATACACTTACTGCGCTCCTCCTGATTCTGCCCCAACCGGATCAGCTCCTCGATCGAATTGGCCTGTACGTAGAGCTGCTTGCACAACATATCCATCTTCTGTGTGGTGGAGATCACCAGCTCCGAATTGGAGAGCTCCATCAGGTGGGCATACCGGTTGCTTCCGCCGAACCCCGCCTTGCGGACCGATTCAGGAATGGACTCCGCCTGGAAAATGGCCCGATACAGATTCTCATCGCGGTTCTGCAAATCCTGCAACACATCAAAAGCCCCGTTCAACCGGAGCGAAAGCACCTCATACTGAGTCTGCAACAAACGGTTCTCCTTGCGCAACTGCGATTCCATCGGCGAATCGACTACATACATCATAATAAAAAAAGTGGCAATACCAAAGGCAATGCCTGTGCTCAGATGACGCAGCACCGAAAAGAACCGGTCCTTCGTCGAAGGGAACACACGTTCGTAATTGAGCGTGTTAGGGTTATATAAATAGTAGGTTTTCCGCGATTTAAATAGTTTCATTGCATATTTTCCTTTTTGAATGCTCGCAAAAATAATAATTTGCAGTACTTTTGCAAATTGTTTTTCAGAATATTAACGAGAACTATAGATAAGTATTATGTTGACAGCAAAAGAAATCCGTGAATCCTTCAAAGCCTTCTTCGCTTCGAAAGGACACCAGATTGTGCCTTCCGCCCCGATGGTGGTGAAAGGAGACCCTACATTGATGTTTACCAATGCGGGTATGAACCAGTTTAAAGATATTATCCTGGGCAATGTCCCGCGTAAGTATCCCCGCGTCGCGGACTCCCAGAAATGTCTTCGCGTAAGCGGTAAGCATAACGACTTGGAAGAGGTCGGTCACGACACTTATCACCATACAATGTTTGAGATGTTGGGCAACTGGTCGTTTGGCGATTATTTCAAGAAAGAGGCGATCAGCTGGGCTTGGGAATATTTGGTGGATGTGTTGAAACTGGATCCGAACCGTCTGTACGCCACTGTCTTTGAAGGCAGCCCGGCCGAAGGACTGGATCGTGACAATGAAGCCGCCGGCTACTGGGAACAGTTCTTGCCGAAGGATCATATCATTAACGGAAACAAGCATGATAACTTCTGGGAAATGGGCGACACGGGTCCTTGCGGCCCCTGTTCGGAAATCCACATCGACCTGCGCAGTGAAGCGGAACGGGCTGCCATTCCGGGCGCACAGATGGTGAACCATGACCATCCGCAGGTGATCGAAATCTGGAACCTGGTGTTCATGCAGTTCAACCGCAAGGCTGACGGTTCGTTGGAGTCTCTGCCTGCCAAGGTGATCGACACCGGTATGGGATTCGAGCGTCTCTGTATGGCCCTGCAAGGCAAGACATCCAACTACGATACGGATGTGTTCCAGCCTATCATCCGCGTGATTGCCGAAATGGCCGGTACCAGCTATGGCAAGAGCCAGGAGCAGGACGTGGCGATGCGTGTCGTAGCCGACCATATCCGTACCATTGCCTTCGCCATCACTGACGGCCAGCTGCCGTCCAATGCCAAGGCCGGTTATGTGATCCGCCGTATCTTGCGCCGTGCCGTCCGCTACGGCTATACCTTCCTCGGTTTCAAGGAGGCCTTCATGTACAAGCTGTTGCCCGTCCTGATCGAGACCATGGGCGATGCCTATCCCGAATTGTCTGCACAACAGACCCTGATCGAGCGGGTGATCAAAGAGGAAGAGGAATCTTTCCTGCGTACGCTGGAGACCGGTATCCGTCTGTTGGAGAAGAAAATGGAAGAGACCAAGGCTGCCGGCTCGACGGTGTTGAGCGGTGTGGATGCCTTTACATTATATGATACCTACGGTTTCCCGTTGGACTTGACGGAGCTGATCCTGCGCGAAAAGGGCATGGAGGCGAACATCGACGAGTTTAACGTGGAGATGCAGAAGCAGAAAGAGCGTGCCCGCAATGCCGCTGCAATCGAGACCGGCGACTGGATCACCCTGAAAGAGGGGGAAAGCCGTTTCGTAGGGTATGACCTCTTCGAGTGTGAGGCGGAAATCCTCCGGTATCGTCAGATCAAGCAGAAGAACAAGACGCTTTATCAGATTGTATTGGACCAGACTCCGTTCTATGCCGAGATGGGTGGACAGGTCGGCGACTGCGGTTGGCTGATTGCCGACGACGAACAGGTGGAGATCATCGACACGAAGCGGGAAAACAACCTGCCGGTACACCTGGTAACCAAACTGCCGAAAGATGTGACCGCGACCTTCACCGCAAAGATCAACGAGAAAAAGCGTATTGCCTGCGAATGCAACCACTCAGCCACTCACCTGCTGCACGAAGCCTTGCGCGAGGTGCTGGGCACACACGTAGAGCAGAAGGGTTCGTACGTATCGCCAGACTCGTTGCGTTTCGACTTCTCCCACTTCCAGAAAGTGACCGACGAGGAGATCCGCAAAGTAGAGATCCTGGTGAACGAGAAGATCCGTGCCGACTTCCCCTTGGAGGAGCACCGCAACATGCCGATTGCCGAAGCCAAGGCGTTGGGTGCCATGGCTCTCTTCGGTGAGAAGTATGGCGATGAGGTACGTGTCGTAAAATATGGCAAGTCCATCGAGTTGTGTGGTGGTACACACATTCCTTCCACCGGTCAGATCGGTTCACTGCGCATCATCGGGGAAAGTTCCATTGCAGCCGGTGTACGTCGTATTGAGGCAGTCACGGCGGCCCATGCCGATGAATTCGTCTATATGCAGCAGGATCTGATCCGCGAACTGCGTGCGATGATGAACAACATACCGAACCTGTCACAGGCCATCCGGAAGGCCATCGATGAGAATGCCGAGATGAAGAAGCAGATCGAGGCATACGTAATGGAGAAATCCATGCGCCTGAAAGATGATATTCTGGCTAAGGGGGTCGAGAAAAACGGCATCAAACTCTATCAGTATATCGGACGTGGCTCTGCAGAAGCGATGAAGAATGTCGCCTTCCAGATCAAGAACGAAGTGAAAGAGACCTTCATTTTCGTGGCCGGAGTCTTCGAGAATGCCAAATGTACCTTGATGGTGATGCTGAGCGACGACCTGGTAGCCGAGGGCCTGCATGCCGGCAAGTTGGTGAAGGATGCTGCCAAGCATATCCAAGGCGGTGGCGGCGGCCAGCCTCACTTTGCGACAGCCGGTGGTAAGAACATCGAGGGTCTCGCCATTGCAGTGGATGCCATCAAAGAGGCAGCCGGAGTCCGTTAAATCCTTGTTCACGACTTTTGACTATGGCAGAACAACAAGTAGTAATCTGTAAAGACCTGCACCAGGAGGTGCAGGCCTTTATTGCTGCGCTCCACTATGACAAACTGTTTATCCTGACCGACCGGAACACACACGAAAAGTGTTATCCGTTAGTACAGGATATTCCTGTTTTCAAGGGGGCTCCTGTCATCACCGTAGAGGCGGGAGACACGCATAAAAGCGTAGAGCAGTTAGCCACCATCTGGATGCGTCTCTCCAATGAAGGAGCCTCACGCAATTCATTGCTGGTCAATTTGGGTGGAGGCATGGTGACCGACATGGGCGGTTTCGCCGGAGCTACCTTCAAACGGGGTATCCGGAACATCAATATCCCGACCACGTTGATGGCCTCCGTCGATGCAGCCGTAGGGGGAAAGACTGGCATCAACTTCAATGGATTGAAAAATGAAATCGGCTCCTTCTATGTGCCGACCTGTGTGTTCATCGATTGCGAGTTCCTCCGGACGTTGGATCGGGACAATATCCTTTCCGGTTATGCCGAGATGATCAAACATGGCCTGATCAGTTCGATGGAGAACTATGCTTCCGTGATGCTATATGACATCGACACCATGAACTACAGTTACCTCAACACGTTGGTTGAACAGTCGGTGGCTGTCAAAGAGCGGATTGTCGAAGAGGATCCGAAAGAAAAGGGTATCCGCAAGGCGTTGAACTTCGGCCATACGATAGGCCACGCCTACGAAAGTCTTTCGTTCAAGAAGGGGACACCGTTGCTGCATGGACATGCCGTAGCGGCCGGATTGATCAGCGAACTCTATGTGTCGCACAAACAATGCGGTTTCCCGTCGGAGAAATTGCATCAGGTTTGCTACTACATCAAAGAGTATTACCGTCCGTTTGCCATCGATTGCAAAGACTACGACACGCTGTATGAGTTCATGACCCACGACAAGAAAAACGAAGCCGGAATCATCAACTTCACCCTTCTGGGGAATGTGGGTGATGTCCGTATCAATCAGCAGGTCAGCAAGGAACTGATCCTGGAGGCTTTCGATTTCTATCGGGAGCTTTGAAGAAAGGGGAAGAGACAGAAAAATGCCGGTAAGAATTTTCATTTCTTACCGGCATTTTTTTATTCAGCCAGCCAAGCCTGGATCTGATCCATAATCTGCTTCTTCATATCCTCCGGCATATTGCTGATACGCGAGCGGTGGCTGCCACGAGGCTGGATATAGATCTGTTCATTCTTCTTGTTCCGGAATGTCGGCACACGCGTGGCACTCCAAGGATCCACTTCTCCATAGATAAAGATCATCTTCGGGTCGTTATCCTTCAGGAAATTGTACACTTTGTGATACAGTTCCGGACGGAATTCCACCTTGTCAACCAGCTCTTCCGGAAGCATCAGTTTGTTCAGATACCCTTTTGCGCTCTTGATGGTCAACAGCCCTTTGAAGGGAGCCGTGTCATATCCGTAGTAACCCAGTTCACGGCAAGCCTGCACGTCGAAAGAGACATAGGGCTGCTCGTTGGAGAAATAGGAGGGCTCACTCATGGCCATCAGATGGTCAAAAAGCTCCTTTACCGGAGCCGTCGGTTCCGGCACCTGGTCAACCGGTGTGCCCCATTGCCAGATGGCAAACGGATATTCCAACACACAATAGTCCAACACCTCTGCCATCGGCAAACGGAAAGTCAGTTTCTTCTCCTGACAGAAAGCCTCCAACAGCGGAACGATCTCTGCCTTATGCTTCAACACGGCAATCTGATAGGCCATGATCCGGTCGCGTTCAGCTTTCGTTCCCACGTTCCGCAGGAAGATTTCATGACGGCCATCCTCCACAGCCCGGTTCAACGGAGCCACATAGGGCACAGAGAAATCCACATCATCCGGGAAATAGGCCCGATAGAGACAGGTGGTCTGTCCACCCTTGCTGATACCGGTACTGATCCATTTGCCCTGATAGAGCTGGCGGAATGTCTCGTTTACATGATGCAGGTCATAGGCCGAATTCTCAGCTGTCAGATAGTCCCAGTTCTTCGGGTCGGGAGTGGATTCCAGGAAATAACGGTACTCCACAAACACCAAGTTGGCATTGAGCAGTTTGGTCAGCTCTTCCTGATACTTCGGATTGAGTGCATAGGCACCGCCATACCCCTCGGTCACGATCACAGTCGGACGGTCAAATCCTACATGGCCTACTACAACCCGTTGGGTAAAGGTACCCGCTTCCGGATTCTTGGGATCGACCTGTTGCGTAATCCGAACCAGGTATTTCTCCGGATAGACTTCCGATTCCAATTTCTCAATGCCGCTGATGCCCTTCAAGGCTGCCAGCTTTTGTCGCAACTCGTCAGGAGCCGCCCAAGTGGTTGCCACACACAACAGGGCCAACCACAACAAACTCAATATTCTCTTCATCGTACTTATGATTTAATTAAATGATTGATCGTCCGCATCATTCCCTCATATTTCGCCCGCTTGACAGCCGACTGGGCAAAGATACGATTATATTCCTCTTTAGAGAAGGTGGAGAGCTGTTCTTTTTTCAAGGAAAGCAATTCCGGAGATGGCTGGAAAGCCGATTCTTGTGTGGGCGTGGCAAAACGGTTCCACGGGCAGACCAGTTGGCAGGTGTCGCAACCATACAGCCGGTTCCCCAACGGAGCCGCCTGTTCAGGGGTCCACTCTCCCCGATGCTCGATGGTCAGATAGGAGAGGCAACGCCGGGCATCCAATGTATGGGGAGCCGTCAATGCCTTTGCCGGACACGCCTCTACACAACGGGTACAACGACCGCAGCGGGAGGGCATCGGACGATCATACCGATCCACCTCTGCCGTAGTGACAATCTCGCCCAAGAAGAAAAAGGAACCCTTACCCGGCAAAACCAATTGGGTATGTTTGCCGATCCATCCCAAACCGGCTTTCCAGGCCCAATAGCGTTCTAACAAGGGGGCAGAATCTGTAAAACAGCGTGCCTCCTCCCCTTCCGTGCCTGTCAAGGCTTGCCAAAGTCCGCGTAATTTTTCTTTTACAACTATATGATAGTCTTTCCCATAGGCATAATAGGCAATGTGCGGATCTGCCGGATCGCGCCGCCGGGCCGGATAATAGTTCAAGGCTACGGAGATCAGGCTCTTCGCCCCTTCCACCAAGCCCTCAGGATTGAAGCGGATCGACCGGTGGTTCTCCATGTAACGCATCTCCGCCTGGCATCCCTCGGCTATCCAACGGTCAAACCGTTTTTGCTCCTCCTGAGCGACCGATTCCACACGGGCCACACCACAGGCGGCAAAACCCAAATCAGCTGCCAAAGCCTTGATCTGTTGAGCTGAAAGCATACCCATTACAATGTTTTAAACTGAAATCCCTGTTCCAACAGCCATTCAATCGAGCGGGGCAAAGCTCCCCGCAGATTCTTTTCCGCCTTCAAGGAATCATGAAACACCACGATAGATCCATTCCGGACATAATGCCGGACATTCCAAAAGACCCGTTCGGCAGAAAGCCGGGCATTGTAATCGCGCGTCACGACATCCCACATGATCACCTGATAACGCTCGCACAAAGCCCGGGTCTGGCCCGGCAAAAGATGCCCATGGGGAGGACGGAACAGATCTGACGGAATCCATTGGGCCGCCTTCTCCACATTGGCTAAATAATCAGCCGTGGAATAGCGGATTCCCTGAATATGATTGAACGTATGATTGCCAATCCGGTGCCCCTGCGCCACCACTTCCCGAAATACCTCCGGATGTTTGCGCACATTATCACCGACCATAAAAAACGTAGCCGGAATCCGATACCGATCTAACAGAGTTAAAACCCAAGGGGTAACCTCGGGAATCGGACCGTCGTCGAAAGTGAGATAGACACACTTCCCGTCGCCCCGTTTCCGCCAGGTTACCCCCGGAAACAAAGCCCTGTAAAACCAGGGCGGTTGTTCTATAAACATGTGTTCAGCTGTTTACTCTTTACCTTGCAAAGCACTGTATGCCATCCGATAATTATCGAACTCCTCCTGATACTTCTTGCCAAATTCCGGATTGTAGCGTTTGGAGACACGCAAGATCTCCTGTACCACAGCCAAGTTGTGCTCCAGTTCTCCCAATACCGATGTGAACTGCTGCGGACTCAGGCGGAAGAACCAGTTGACATTCCGCATCGCACCGTCGGCGATGCCGGAATAAATGGCCTCGGCCTTCTCCTGCTGGCCCAGTTCATAATACATTTCGGCCAATGAAAGTGCACTGTAGTCCAACGGCACATTCTCCGGCGGCAATACCTGCATCGCCTTGTCAAGTACGTTCAACGCCTTGTCTTTCTTGCCTTCGGCAATCAATGAAGCCGCCAAACGGCCGAATACGTAGGCACGATAACTCTTGCACATGCGCATCACATTCTCGTCCAAATAGATGCCGGGCTTATCCACGCCACCCCATTTGAACTTGTTCATCACATTGTCGTACATCTTATCCGTATTCACTGAACGGGCCGTACCCTTGACATCCATCGGCACCAACTGATAGGCCAGACCGGTCTGCTGGAAGAAGGGATCGAGTTTGACAAACTGATCAGGACTGACAGTGATCGCATAATAGATCGGACGCTGCCAGTTATTCGTGCGCAACATATCCAGGATCGCCAGTTCCTGCTTGCCCAGATAATCCTTATCCTTCAGATTGATGGTCATCTGTTTCAACAGATAGGCCGTATCGGCCGGTGAAATCACTCCGGCTGCCATCACCGCCGCTGAATCTACCTGATAGGTCAATGTCTGAGACGGGATATAATCCAACTGCTGGCTGTAGCCCGGAATCTTCTTGAATTTCGGATCGTTGCTGCGGACAAAATCCAATGCAGTACCCAAATCAATGGGCTGGTCCGTCATCGGGAAGATATAGGCGGCATCACGTGTTCCCTGCACATAGTCGGCACGGGTCCAGGAAATCGGAAGCGGATCCGACTCATACGCCTGTTTCTTCATCTGGTCGATATACCAGTCGGTCTGCAAATAGCTGGTGTTGCAGACACGCACATCCGTACGGATGCCCTCCACCTCCTGGGCATACCACAAGGGGAATGTATCGTTGTCACCGTTGGTGAAGATGACGGCATTCGGCTCACAAGACTCCAGATAGTTTGATCCGAAGTCACGGCAGACATACCGGCCGGAACGGTCATGGTCATCCCAGTTCTGCGCACCCATCTGGATGGGGACAAAGAGACTTACCAAGGTCGCTACCGAAGCGGCTGCCACAGCCGGCAACTTGCCATACTGCTGCAATCCCTTGGCCAAAGCTGCCACACCGAAACCGATCCAGATACAGAAGGCATAGAACGATCCGGCATACGCATAGTCCCGTTCGCGCGGCTGGTAAGGTGTCTGATTCAGATAGAGCACAATGGCAATACCGGTCATGAAGAAGAGGAAGAAGGTGACCCAAAATCCCTGAATACCCTTCTTGCCGGCATACGCCTGATAGAAAAGTCCCAACAGACCCAACAGAAGCGGCAACATATAATAGACATTGTGTCCCTTGTTATCAATAATATCGGACGGCATATCCTCCTGCGGACCGACCATCGCCTCATCGATAAACTTGATACCGGTGATCCAATTGCCGTTCAACACCTCACCGTGTCCCTGAATATCATTCTGACGGCCGGAGAAGTTCCACATGAAATAGCGCCAATACATGAAATTGAGCTGATAGGTGAAGAAGAAACGGAGGTTCTCGCCAAACGTCGGCTTCATCACAGTGGTCATCTCCCCACATCGGTTGTACTTCACCGGCTCACCCTTGATCTGGGCCCACTCCTTATAGGCAGAGACATGGCGGGGATCGCTGCTGAACATACGCGGGAAGAGCATGTTCAACTCATCCGCATATTCATATTCCGTCTCATAGCGGGAGATATAATAATGATCCTTCTCATTCTCGTTCTGCTTGATCACTCGGCTGTAGGTCGGCGCCCCCTGTTTGGTCACGGCCACACAATTGCCACCCTGGTTCTCCCGTTTCACCTCCGACACGTAGGTCTGGCCATAGATCAACGGGGTCTTTCCATACTGCTCACGGGCCAAATAGGTACGCAACGTAAAGATGTCACTCGGCGTATTCTGGTTCATCGGTGTGTCAGCTGTGGCACGGATCAAGGTCAAGGCATAAGAAGAATAGCCGACCACGATCACCATCAGACAAACCAACACCGTATTCAGAATCTTGATGTTCACATCTTTCTGCATAAAGAGCCAGGCCGTCAGAGCCGCTGTCAAGATGACTGCCACCACATAACCGCTACCGATAAAGGGAATACCGATCAGGATGACAGAGAGAATAAAGGCAATCTTCATCCGCACTGGATTCACCTCCTCGCGCATGGTCTCCCAAATGGACCAGGCCAGGACAGCCGCCAGCACGATCACGAAGACATAGACACCCGTATTGTAGGGCATGGAGAGTACATTGACAAAGAAAAGCTCGAAATAGCCGCAAACCTCTACCAGTCCCTGCACTACACCATACATCATCAACGCCACAATGGCAAACGAGATCACAAGAGCAGCCACAGTCCCCTTCATGGTCGGTTCCTCTACCTTCTTGTAGTAATACACCAACACAATGGCCGGGATACAGAGCAGGTTCAACAGGTGCACACCGATACTCAAGCCCATCAGATAGGCGATCAGGACGATCCACCGGTCGGCATGCGGTTGGTCGGCCACCTCTTCCCATTTGAGGATCAGCCAAAAGACGACAGCCGTGAAGAGTGAAGAAGAGGCATATACTTCTCCTTCCACCGCACTGAACCAGAAGGTATCGCTGAAGGTATAGGCCAACGCTCCTACCAATCCGCTGCCCAGAATCGTGATCATCTGTGCCAAAGTCATCTCCTCCAGCCGATCGACCATGATCTTACGCGCCATGTGCGTGATGCTCCAGAAAAGGAACAGGATCGTCAATCCACTGGCCAGTGCCGACATCGTATTCACCATCACCGCCACCTTCGAAGGGTCGGAAGCGAATTGAGTGAACAGGTTGGCCACTAACATGAAGAAAGGAGCTCCAGGCGGGTGCCCGACCTCCAACTTGAAAGCTGAAGAGATGAACTCGCCACAGTCCCAAAAGCTGGCTGTAGGTTCCATCGTCAGCAGATAAACGGCTGAGGCGATCACGAAGACGACCCACCCCAACACATTGTTGATCAGTTTATACTTTGCCATTCTATAAAATGTGATAATTAATTCTCTTCTGTAACAACCGCTCTTCCACGGAAAACGGGTACAAAGGTAATCATTTACGTTTGATATTAAACGCTTACAGCAGGCTTATATTGTGGTACATGCCCCCATAAAAAGCAAAGGGAACGGAAAAACCCCTGTTTTCCATTCCCCCTTATGTAATTCAAGCGGAGATCAAAGCACTTGGATGCCCTCTTCGCGAGCAGCCTCATCACCAGAAGGGGTGATCAGCTTATAGCCCTTACCGTGGATATTGATGATTTCGATACCCGGATCATCCTTCAACAGCTTACGCAGCTTGGTGATATAGACGTCCATGCTACGTGCATTGAAATAGTTGTCGTCCACCCAGATCGTCTTCAACGCATAGTTGCGCTCCAGGATCTCGTTGGCGTGTGCGCAGAGCAGGCTCAGCAACTCACACTCTTTGGTCGTCAACTTCGTCACCTTCCCTTCGATCGTCAATGTCTGCTTTTGCGTATCGAACAAGAAGTTACCCAGCTTATAGAAAGGTATATCTTTCATTTTCTTACCTTTGACACGACGCAGGATCGCTTCGATGCGCAGCAACAGCTCTTCCATACTGAACGGTTTTGTCAGGTAATCGTCTGCACCGATCTTGAAACCTTCCAGAATATCCTCCTTCATTGTCTTGGCTGTCAAGAAAATGATAGGTATCTCCGGATTGATAGAACGGATTTCCTGTGCCAATGTGAAACCGTCCTTCTTCGGCATCATCACATCCAGCACACACAGGTCATATTTACCTTTCGTGAAACCTTTGTAACCAGCTTCTCCATCGGAGAAAAGATCCGTAACATAACCCTTTGCTTGTAAGTACTCTCTTAAAAGCATTCCTAAGTTCTCATCGTCTTCGCAAAAGAAGATTTTCAGCTTTTCTTCCATATCTAACTTTTTATAAGAGGTAAAGTAATAATAAATTTCGTTCCAACATTCCCTTCGCCACTCTCGGCACGGATTGTGCCTTTGTGGTCCTCAATAATTTTCCGGACATAGGCCAACCCCAGTCCGAAGCCCTTCACATCATGCACATTGCCCGTCGGCACCCGGAAGAAACGGTCAAACACCTTCTTCTGATACTCCTTCTTGATACCGATTCCGTTGTCTTCGACGGATATCAGCAACTTGCCATTCTCATTCCATGTCCGCGCCATCAGCATCAACGGCACGTCAGGCTGCCGATACTTCACGGCATTGTCCATCAAATTAAACAACACATTGGTAATGTGCATCTCATCCACATAAATATCCGACTCCGTAGCCTGCAAGTCGATATCCAGCGTACCGCCATACTTCTCGACCTTGATGGCAAATGTATTGGCCACATTCACGACCAAGTCGTTGGCATCCAATTCCTTCAACTTTAGAGCGGCCTTCTGCCGTTCGAACAGCGACATCTGCAACACCTTCTCCACCAGGAATCCCAACCGCTTCGTCTCATCGTTGATCACTCCGGAAATGTGCCTGAACACATCCGGACTCTTGGTGATGTCCGTATCTTTCAGCATCTGGGCAGCTAACGAGATGGTCGAAACCGGCGTCTTCAACTCATGCGTCATGTTGTTGATAAAGTCGTTCTTCATCTCCGACAACTTCTTCTGGCGGAACACGATATAGATCGTGAAAATGAAAGTGGCCAACAACAACGAAGAGAAAACGACCGAAGGCACGATGAAGTTGATCGAATTGAAAATATAGTGGCTCTTCATCGGGAAATAGACCTTCAAATAGTTCAGCTTCGACGGAGGATCGTTCGGGAAAAGCACCTGTGTGATCACATCCGACGCAATCGGCTGTTTCTTCATCTCACCGCTCTGATATACAGTATTGCCGTCTTTATTAATAACAGAAAAAACAAACGGCAGGTTCAAACCATTATTAACAAATTCAGTCTTCAGATAACCGTTCAGTTTCTTGAAATCAATCCGTTCTTCGATCGGTTTCAGATTGGCCGTATATAGGATGTTCAGAATCACCTCGTCGATCAGTCCGCCCTGATACTGATAGCGCCGTTTCAATGTCTTCTGCAAGTCACGCGACGTATTGACTATGCTGTTTGCAGACTGAGGCTTGGCCAATCCGGACAACGGTTCAAACTTCTGGCTGCTGAACCGATTCAGCTCGATGGTCTGTACTGATCCGTTGGCATCCGTAATTTGCAGCTGGTATTTCTCGCTGTTCATCACCTGACCGAGACTCTTCACATCGGGCGCGTTCTGATACATGAAATTATTCTCATTCTCCCGGATGTCATCTTCCAGATATTTTCGAGTCTCATCCAATTCCAGATTCTTGGAGACCTGATGCAAACTGCGCTTCACCGTCTCATTAAACTGTTCGCTGCGCGTTTTCAGGATGATACTTACATAGTTTATCTGCAAATAAAGCAGACAAGCAAAGGCAAATGCCATCACCACCGCCAGCAACCAAATTGTCGATTTCCTCATACCTTTCTTATCGCTTTAAACTACGGGCACAAATTAAGTCCCTTTTAGTTTAATATTCACACAAAATATGTAAAAACAAAAGGGACTAATTGTTAATTAAAGCAGTTAGAAACGTCCTGGAGGAGGTCCCATCGGTCCGCGCCCCGAACCACCCATCGGTCCACGTACATCCTTCATCGAAGCGCCTCCTTTAAAGATGCTGAAACGATAGATGAAATGGACCATGAAATAGCTGTTCAGCGTGTTGTACTCCGTATCGGTCGTACTGCTGGCCGTCACACTTCGTGAGATGTTACTGCGCTGTTGCAGAATATCATAGATCTTGAAACGCAAGGTTGCCTGATTGCCTCGCAAGAAGGACTTGCTGAGCGAAGCGTTCCACAGGATCTCGTTCTGCTCGTAGCCGTCGCTATAACCGGAGTTCGTGGACCAGTTGATGTCGCTTTCCAGCTTAATCTCCCACGGGAAATAGATGGTAGTCGATCCGCCGACTCCATAATTGTAGGTATTCTGGTTGTTCTGTGCCTGCAATGTATTGGTAGTCCGGTTGTAACGGATGTTTCCATTCACGCCCAAATCCAGATAAGTGGAGCGGAAATCGATGCCGGCCCGCTCTTGGGCGATCAGGTTCCGGTTTGTGTTCTTCTCCGCATTGATGTAACCGTTCGAGTTGGCAAAAGATCCCATCGTCATCGTATTGATGGAGAATTTCTTGTTCTTCAACGGTGTATTAAACAGGACACGCAGATTCGCGCTGTAATTGCCATCTACATTCTTATAAGTCGTGATCTTACCACCATTCTCATTGTAAGTCGAATAAGAGACAATGTCATTCAGCACATAGCTGGCATTCAACATCACCATCAAGGCGCTCTGCTTTTCCGGCACGAAACGCTGGAAACGGGCGAAGAGGCTGTTGGTATAGGTCGGATCCAGATCCGGATTACCCACCTTGATGTTCAACGGGTCAGAGACATCGGCCACCGGCTGCAACTGCGTCATACTCGGCTGGCTGGTCCGTCCGTTGTACATGATACGCAAATTGGTACGTTTGTCAAACAAGTAATTGAACTGGGCCATCGGAGAGATGTTGAACACATGCCGTTTGATGGTTGACAGAATGGTGTCCCCCACAAAGCTCTCGCTCTTGGAGTAAGAGGGGTCGAGATTGATACCCAGTGTATAATTGTACTTGGCACGTTGCGCCTTGAAACTGAGGCTGGCACGCTGCTGATAGAAATAGTTGCGATAACTCTTGCTGTTGGCCGTATCCAGCACACTGTACTCACCGTCCAACCCCTTATTCAACGAGTTCTTGAGTGACTTCTGATTACTCTGGCTGAAACTATACGTCAACTGAATGAAATTGTTCCGACCGATCGGTTCCACCCACGATGCATAGGCACGGTAATTGAAGCTATTGTTATCGAAACGGTATTTCTGGTCAATCAGATCACCCTGTCCGGCATCACTCTGGCGATAATACTGAATATCGGAATAGTTGAAACCCTGGTTATAGGAGTCTCCCACACCGCCCGAAATCGAGGCACTGAACACACGGCCGGCACTATTGAGCTTACGGCTGTACTCCAGTCGGGCACTCAGGTTGTAGCCGTTACCCTCCGAGTTATTGTTGCTCTGCTGGGTGTTGATCGTGTCTCTGTGGTTGTCCATGGTCAAGGTAGAGCCAATTTCCGAATTGTTGCTGTTGCTATATGAGAAGTCCGGACGGAACAGGATCTGCGTCAAGGTATCCGGTTTCCACTCCATCCGGAAATTCACTCCCACATTATTATTAATGGTATTATCGACCACCTTGTCCAACGAGAGATAGGAGCTGTCACCCGGCAAAATGTTCTCCGCATTGCTGGTGCTTCGCGCGTCATTGTCCGAATGAGAGAAACGGACATTACCACCCCAAGTGAACTTATCGCTGAACTCTTTGCTGAAGTTCAAGCCGGCATTCCCGGAAGTCGTAATACCGCTACCGGCTCCACGACTCATCCGTCGGCCTCCCTGCATACCGGAAAACATGGTGGAAGCCAGATCCGAGAATCCCATGTTGTTCGTATTGTTCACACCTCCCATAAAGGTGATCTGGTCATTATTGATAAAGCGGTTCACCATGGCGTTACCCTCATAGCGGTCTTCACTACCATAGCCGGCATAAGCATTACCAAACCAGCCCTGTTTCATACCCGGTTTGACCGTCAGGTTGATCACCGTCTCCTCTTCTCCATCGTCGAATCCGGTCATCAACGCCATATCACTCTTCTTATCCAACACCTGAATTTTGTCAATCATTTTCGAAGGCAGGTTTTTGGAGGCCACTTTCGGGTCATCCGAGAAGAACTCCTTTCCATCAATCAACACCTTCTTGATCTCTTTTCCGTTGACCGTGACCTTGCCGTCGCTATCTACTTCGACACCCGGCATCTTTTTCAACAGATCTTCCAACACGGCTCCTTCGCTCACTTTATAGGATTCCGCATTGTATTCCACCGTATCATTCCGGACCGATATTTCAGCCGCCTTTCCGATCACCAATGCCTCACCCAGTTGTACGGAACCATCTGCCAACGCCAAGGTCCCTAACTGCTGCGGGTTACTGGTACCACTGACACGCACTGTTTTATACAACGGATCGAATCCGACAAACGAAATATTCAGCAAATAGCTGCCCTTCTTCACATTCTTCAATGTAAAACTTCCGTTCGCGATACTGGCAACGCCACGCACCAACGAACTGTCTTTCGGATTCAGCAGACGGACAGTCGCCTGTTCAATCGGTTGGTTCGAACCCTCTTCAACCACACGTCCGGTCAGGTCCACGGAACTATTCTGTCCCCATGCAGGCCAACCTAAGCACATCAAGCACAAAACAATTAGAATTTTTCCCACTTTCATAATTTTGTCGAATTTTGTGGGATAGACTGATCTTGGCCCGAAAAGTTTAAACCCGAAGCCCGTTATTTTATTTTATTAACAACAGACCGTACTCTTTACCCCCATTAGCGGGCCATATCCGGGCAACTCATGAACCAACGGGTCACTCTGTCTGCATAGGTTTTGGAGATAGGTATATCAGGCACGCCTTCCTCCCCCAACTCTAAATAGACACTCTCCTTTTCCCGCCGGATCACCTTGACATGATCAAAATTGACCATGTAGGAACGATGGCAACGGAACACGTTCGTATCGGACATACTCTCCTCCAGATTCTTCAACGAATTACGGAGCAGGAATTTGGAGAGCTGCCCCTTGTTCAGATACCAGATACACACATAATTGTCTGCCGACTCTAAATAAAGCAGATTGGCCCGTTTCACAGAGAAACGCGGGTCGTTCTTCTCATCGTAAAAGGTGATGACCGGCGGACGGGAGGCTGTCTCTGCCCGATCCTCCTCCAGCTGTTGCAACCGACGCTCCTTGTCCTGGTAGGCAAAGACCAAGTGCAACACCGAATAGGGCAACAGAAGCACCAAGCTTGTATTGACCGCCGACTCCTTGAATGTCTGCCAATAGTCATTCTCCGGATTCAACACCAAGGTATAGACCGTATAGAAAAGGGACATGAATACGATCTCCAGCAGAATCCAGCAGGAGTAACGGAGCAAAGAGATGCAATGCCGCTTTCCCCAATAATACATGATGATGCGGCTGATGACCACCACCAGCACACCGGTCAGGATGATCAGACTGGAAAAGACAAAGAATTTGAATTCGGAGACAGCATACCACGAAGAGGAGCTGAACGGTTTGTAAATATTGATAAACACCAACGCAAAAAACGCGGTCCACAAGATCAAGCGGACCATGTTGTTTTTTTCATATATATACGTCGGTATGTTTCGATCAGAGACCCCCATATTGCACGATTTCTATCTAATTTTTGGGCTACAAAAATACAATAATGTCTCAAATTATCCTCTATTTTTACCCCATATTACAGAAATTCACCCCAAAATAGCCCTTTTTATCCCTTACTACCGTTCTCGAAACCTTTTATTTGGATGAGTCGCCAAGGCATTGTTACTTTACAGAAAAATAATTCAGCATAACTTTGCCAAAGCCTCAACTACCCCATAAAGTGACCCCAGAGGCATTTTATTTTTATAACGTTGTTTTATCAGACAAATCCCCCATGTGACTGTCCAACACGTGGGGGATTCTTTTTGTTTTTCCAATTCCGGAGGGCTCAATCCAAGTGGTTCAGCAAATCAATCTTGCCCTCTCCCACCAACCGGTAGATCATTTCGCCGAACAGGGTGTTCGCCCAGGCGAACCAAGAGCGAGTGAAGTTTTTCGGATCATCTTTGTGGAAGGTCTCATGCATGAAGCCCGTATCGGCATCCGTATCACGCAACATCTTCACACAACGACGGATTTCTTCCGTATCCTGGGTCGTGTTACAACGCATGATGATGCTCATCGGCCATACGAAATCGAATCCGACGTGCGGACCGCCGATGCCCTCTCCCGCCTTGCCGCGGAAGAAATAGGGATTGTCCTCGCTCAACAACAGTTTCCGTGTATTCTGATAAACAGGGTCATCCACCGGCACACAGCCCAGATAGGGCAGCGCCAGCAAACTGGGCACATTGGCATCGTCCATGCAGACATGGTTGCCGAACCCATCGACCTCATAGGCATATACCCGACCATACTTCGGATGCTCCACGATGCCATACTGTCTGACTGCGGCCTCCACTTCATTGGCCAACGACTCACACTGGGCGGCAAAAGAGTCGTTCTTCCGGATCTGTCGCATCATCTCGGCCAACTGCCTCAACGAAGTCACGGCAAACAGGTTGGAGGGGATCAGGAAGCCATACAGGGTGGCATCGTCCGACGGACGGAAAGAGGAGACAATGAGTCCGACCGGTTTCACCGGACTTCCCCAACCGCCGTTGAGCAACGTATCTCCCTGGCGGTCTGTCGTACGCGTGAACTTATAAGGGCCCAGATCATTCTTCCGTTGTTGGGCTTTAAACGTATCATACACAGCATGCATGGCCCGTTCCCAATCCTCGGTGAACACCATGGTCTCGCCTGTCTTCTTCCAGAAATGATAGGCCAGACGGATCGGATAGCAGAGAGAATCGATCTCCCATTTCCGTTCATGCAGTTCCGGCTTCATCTCCGTATGGTCAGTCTCCCACTCACTGCCCGTCGCACTCTCGTTGAAGGCATTGGCATAGGGATCCACGTTGATGCACCAAGTCTGTCGGTTAATGACCCCTAACAACATATATTTCACCTTCACGTCATCGTTGGCGAACTGTACATAGGGAAACACCTGTGCGGAGGAGTCGCGCAGCCACATCGCATGGATATCACCCGTGATGACAAACGTGTCCGGTTTTCCATCCCGCTTTTTGTGCTCACAGGTCGTATCCAAGGTGTTCGGGAAACAGTTCTCAAACATCCAAGCCAATTTCGGATCCTTCAACTGGGCCTTCGTCGTACGGATGGCATTCTCCACCGCCTCGGAAGTAAATTGCCGTTTATCCACTGCCGGCCGCTGGCATACATAAGCCGACAAGGCAGCCGCCGTTCCGGCTACATCGGAATGAGCAGGCTCCGTCCATCCGAACGAACGGTGCCCCACCAGCAACCCTGCCATCGTCAGGCTACCGCTCTTCAAAAAATCTCTTCGTGTTGTCATTTGATATTCTTTATGATATATAGATCTGATCAGCCAATGATAATTTACACGCACAAAGATAAGGATAATCCGGAGATACCACTCAACCGTCACAATAACTTGCAGGATTGTTTGGACAATTAATGGAAATTGTGTACCTATGCCGCCATCTTTTTATAAAATCCTAAGTCAGATGAAAACGTCCATTTTCAGTACACTTGCAGGAATCTGTATGTTCCTTCTCACCACACAGATCCATGCACAAGAGGCAACCCCGGCCCATGTGGATGCCTATCGGCTGGGGCAGGAAGCCGTGCCCAGCATCAGCCAAGTCAACGATTCCGTCTATACCATCCATGACTGGTATGGCATCAAAGGGTACGACCTGCATTTCGTAGTCACCTCCTATGGGGACTCCACCATCATCGACCTGATTGACGCAGGTCCCATCAGCAATGGCTTCTATTATGTGGAGACCGGGTTGGCCTATCTGCCCATCGCCGGTGTCTCCCCCGGTTTCTTTGAACCGTCAAAAACCATTCTTTCCGGATTTCACGGCAATGGACACAAAGGGCATGTCTGGTCGTATGTCTATCTCTACACACCGGAAAAGAAGTGGCAGGGAGGACACCTGTATAAAATGATGTGGGGCCAAGAGCCGGAGAAACCCTTGTGGAGCGTGAAAGGACGATGCACACTGGTCGGCAATGTGGCAGGCATTGAAACCCGACTGGAGTGTTATGCAGGCAATCGGTACATTCTCCGGGACTGGTACGGAGCCGAGAAGTATGACCTGGAGTTTCAGGTCCGACCGGATGGGGGTCTGGACATCCTGGACTATTATTGGGAAGAGAATGGGGAACGGTTTGTCCAATGCCGACGTACCGACATCGCCTTTGCCAAGATTCCACAAACGGACGAACCGAACGGAGCCATAGAGGGGGACGCACAATCCGGACGCCTCCATTTCCGCATGACGGCTTTTGAGGATGATGACAAACCCTGTCCCGATCCGGAACACCCCGAATATCTATTTGAATGGTAATCGGAATATAGCAAGAGAGGCTGTGTCGTCATTGCAGTTTACGACACAGCCTCTCCTATCTATGTAATATATGTATCTTGGGCGAGAGATCAGGCTATAGCAGCCGGTGTATGTACACAAAGAGGTTCGTTCACATACTCACATCCTCGCTCTGTCTCTGCAATGTCTTTATTGCTCATGACCAGGATAGATACGAATGCTACACTACAAATAATCGGTAAAATGATCAGAATGAATAATACTGTTGCGCCCATGATACGTTTGTTTTAAAAATTAGTTGTTTTATTTTTGTTCTGTGTTCGATCACGAATTTGTTTCGTATCGTTCACACTGCAAAAGTGCATCAAATTCAGCACATAGAGCTGTCAATGATGTAT
>JBJECC010000280.1:0-4288 GCA_051870655.1 Parabacteroides sp.
CCTGTTTATTCTGGAAGAAGTACGAATCTCTACTTAAAGAGTTGAAGTTTAGAATATATTGATGGTGAACACGCAAATGACCTTTAGAGGAGTGTTACTCATCATTATAAAAAAAATCGGAAGTAACAAGCGAGTAACAAATACGGTACAAAAATGAGCTGAAAAAGCCCTATAAACGATAACCATCGCTTATAAGGATAAAAAGAAAGGCGCTCAAAATGAACGCCTTGATAATAGTTGATGATATATGCTAATCGTTGGTGAGCATCACTTATTTGCCGATGCAAAAATGGGAAAAGATATTTCCAAGTACCTGGTCAGTAGTGACTTCACCGACGATGTCACTGAGATGGAAGAGACACTCACGAAGGTCTTGCGAGACAAAATCACCGGACAACTGTGCGGCCAGCCCCTCTTGCACACGATGAATCGAGTCGAGGGCACGGATGAGTGCTTCATAGTGGCGGACATTGGTCACGATTACATCTGAGGAGGAAATGGATGAAAGACCGGCCGACTCTATCAACAGGGATTGCAGGTCGGAAAGATGTGCATGTGTCTTGGCCGACATAAACAGAGTAGGAATACCGGCTGGCAGATCCGCTGGCACAAGAGCCTCCTGACCGGTCAAAAGATCAGCCTTGTTGTAAATCAAAATCAAATGCTTATCGGCACAATGAGGAAGAATCTTGGGAGCAAGAGACCCATACTGCCACTTGGCCTCTGTCACATCAATCAGCCACAGGACAATAGACGCCTGGTCCAGTTTCTGGAATGTCCGTTCAATCCCCAGGGTTTCAATGGTGTCCTGAGTGTCCCGGATACCCGCAGTGTCAATAAAACGGAACAGCTGGCCATTCAGATTCACTGTATCTTCAATGACATCACGGGTGGTGCCGTGAATATCACTGACAATGGCCCGCTCCTCTCCCACCAAAGCATTGAGCAGTGTCGATTTGCCGGCATTCGTCTCGCCTACAATGGCAACCGGAATGCCATTCTTGATCACATTACCCAACTGAAACGAACGGGACAAACGGCTGATCACCTCTTCCACCTGTGCAGCCAATGCAGACAACTCGCCCCGATCGGCAAACTCCAGTTCCTCATGGTCGCTGAAATCCAACTCCAGCTCCATCAAAGAGGTCAGATGAAGCAACTGATCGCGCAAGGACTTCAGTTCCCGGCTGAATCCTCCCCGCATCTGATTCATGGCCAAGCGATGCGCCCCGGCAGAAGTGGAAGCGATCAAGTCTGCCACCGCTTCCGCCTGGCTCAAATCCATCTTGCCATTCAAGAAGGCCCGTTCCGTATATTCACCCGGACGGGCTCCCCGGCAACCCTGCTCTACCAACAGTTGCAGGAGTTGCTGCTGGATATAGAGCGAACCATGGCAGGTAATCTCTACCGTATCTTCTCCGGTGAATGAATGTGGCGCCCGGAAAAGAGCCATCACCACTTCATCAAGCACCTCACCGGCCTTACGAATGGTTCCATATGTCAATGTATTGGCCGGTTGGGAAGCCAACCTCTTATCCGGACGGGCCGGATAGAAAATCGCATCACACAGGGAGATTGCCTCCGGACCGGACACACGGATCACAGCAATTCCGCCCATTCCCGGAGCGGTAGAGACAGCACAAATGGTATCGCTCATCAGCTTAAATCTTTATCAGTTCATATTGACGGGTTCCCAAGCCTATTTTCTCGGCATGCTCCAAAGCAGCTTCCCATTGCGTATCGGGGTGTAACAGATGGAACTTATCCGCTTCATGATCATGATGATGGGCACAAATCTCCGACAAACGGTTTTCCGTCGGCAATACAGGTGCCTGAATCACCAGATCTGCACAAGCCTGATCCAATGCCACCGGATCAAACGAAGCGGCAATACCCAAATCGGGCACGACAGCCGCATCATTATGGTTCCAACAATCGCACTCAGGCGATACATTCATGATAAAGCTCACATGGAAATGCGGCTTGTCAAGCAAAACAGCCTTCGTATATTCAGCTATCTTATAATTCAGACGTTCCGAAGTGTCATCCGCACCCATGACAGCTCCGTCATGCTGGCAAAGTGCCACACACTGGCCACAGCCTACACAACGGTCATAGTCAATGACCGCCTTACGGTCTGCATTCAGATGGATGGCATCATGCGCACAATGGCGTACACACACGTTACAGCCTTTGCAATTCTTCTCGATCACACGCGGCTGGGAGGCGCAATGCAGTTCCAACTTACCCGGCACAGCAGCTCCGCCCATACCCAAGTTCTTCAACACACCCCCAAATCCGGCTTGCTCGTGTCCTTTGAAATGGGTCATTGACAACACGATGTCTGCATCGACCAAGGCCGTACCGATCTTAGGAGCTTTGCAATATTCACCATCAATGGCCACCTCACGGAAATCAGTTCCCTTCACACCATCTGCGATAATGACATGGCAACCGGCTGACAAGGGGTTAAACCCGTTCTCCGTAGCAGCCTGCAAATGATCCACCGCATTCGAACGTCCGCCCGAATAGAGCGTGTTGCAGTCTGTCAGAAACGGCTTGGCTCCCAACTCTTTCAAAATACGTACCATACGGGCCGCATAGTTCGGACGGATATAGGCCAGATTACCCGGTTCCCCGAAATGGATCTTGATGGCTACAAACTGATCTTTAAAATCAATGTCAGCAATACCGGCACGCTTCACTACACGTTCCATCTTATCCAACAAATTGCTGGAAGGTGTAGTCCGCAGATTCGTAAAATAGACTTTAGAGGACATAAACAGATCTATATTTAAATTTTTTATGTATGTTTGCGAAGACAAAGATAAAACTAAATTGCAAAATAGAACATATAAGTCAATATGGATCCCGTGGAAAGTATGAAGAACAGGCGAACCATTCGCCAATATGCAGACCGGGCTATTCCGGATACCCTACTCAACGAGCTGTTAGCGGTGGCTGAACGATCCTCTAACACAGGAAATATGCAGCTCTACAGTGTCGTCGTGACCCGATCAGCCGAGGGGAAAGCCCAATTGGCTCCGGCACACTTCAATCAACCGATGATCACGTCGGCCCCCGTCGTCCTGACAATCTGCGCAGACACCAACCGTTTTGTCAAATGGGCTGCCCAACGGAAGGCGGAAGCCGGCTTCGACAACCTACAGACATTTATGGCGGCCACCATTGATGCGGTTATTTTTGCACAGAGTTTTTCGGATGCAGCGGAAGCTGTAGGATTGGGTATCTGTTACCTGGGGACAACTACCTACAATGCAGACCAGATCATCCGTGCTCTGGAACTGCCCGCCCGTGTGGTGCCGATCGTCACGCTCACCGTAGGTTATCCGACAGAACCGCTGCCAGCACAACCGGAACGTCTTCCCTTGCAGGCCATCGTCCATCAAGAGAAGTATGCCGATTACACCCCCTCACGGATAGACGAACTTTATGCAGAGAAGGAATCCCTGCCTGTCAATCAGCAATTTGTCAAAGAAAACGGAAAAGAGACGTTGGCTCAGGTATTTACAGATATCCGCTACACCAAGGCTGCCAACGAACATTTCTCGGACGTGCTCCGGCAAGTTTTAACGGATCAGAAATTTCTCTAAAAAGGTCGGTTCCGATTAAACGTTTTACGGTCAGCTTCGTCTAAGAGACGTATTTGATTTAATTACAATTTGAGGATATGAAAAAGTTGATCGTTTTGCTGGGTGTCGCCCTGCTGACTGGCGGCATGAATGACTTAGTTGCACAAAACCGTGGTGGACGTCCCCAACGGATGTCTGTGGAAGAACAGGTCAGTTCCATGAAGAAAGAGTTAAGCCTGACCGATGAACAGACCGAGAAGGTGACGGCTCTCTTCACAGAGTTCCAAAAGAAAAGAGAAGGGCAACAGGGACGTCCTTCCCGTGAGCAAATGCAGGCAGACCGTCAGGAGATGGAAAAGCAGTTAGCCACCATCTTGGACGAGAAGCAGCTCCAGGCTTATCAGGCAATGCGCACACAAAAACCGGACCGTCCTAAAGATCGGTAATCCGGTTCCATAAAAAAATCTCTTTCCCCTGTTGAGGAAAGAGATTTTTTATTCATTCACGTTGCACACTATATTATTTCGCAAAATAATCCTTTACTGCCTCGTTTGGAATCATTTCTTCCTGAAAAATATAAGCACCTGTTTTCGGAGACTTGACCATCTTGATTACTTTTGAGAAAGTACGGCCGTCACCCTTCTTAAATGTTGCGACTGCTTTTTTTGCCATTGTTTAAATCTCCTATTACTTAA
>JBJECC010000281.1:0-21690 GCA_051870655.1 Parabacteroides sp.
AATGACAAGATCGCTTTCATTCACACAAGAAATTCATGTAAATTTTCAAATGTACGCTCTTTCTGACAGATTTATTTGGATTTTCAATGTAGATATACACGAGTTGATTTGCCATACCAGCTAACACTATTGTCGCTATGGTAGATGCCGATGGCGGCATGATTGCCGTAGGCATATCCGACAAGACTCGTCGCATCGAGGGTGTTGACCTCACTACATCCAAGCCTTCGATTTCACGCGCTATCAACGGAAATACACCCAAAATCATAATGAAATTGGGTAATTACAACAATGGTCCATGTTATCAATTCTTAATGCAGGAAAGTGAAAGTCAGAGTGCAGGTATGAAGCAGAGTGAGATCAGCAGCTTTGAATTGGCCTATATTCAGTTCGCAGAACAGGAAAAAATACCCTGTTTGCACTTCCTGCTCTTCGACAAGCTGGAATTGAGATATGGCAATCAGCTGATAAATCTGGCCAAAACGGTGGAGGAAATGGGAAATGTGCAGATGATTTGCGCCGTACTCAAAGACAAGCTGCCTCGGAGCTTACGATCAAGAAAGTATATCGCGCAAAGTTTATCTCCTGATAATAAGTTCTTTAAAATAGAAAGTTGGGTTAATCTACAAGGAGAGCTGTTCGATTGATTTTTCATTTTTACATTTTACAATTTTACAAATTGGTATATCCTCACATGGAGCTCCCCTTATATATGTATATATAATTAATATATTATAATAATATTATTTAATTATATACCTGCAAACAGAGCCGGAAACAGGTCCAACTTGAAATTGTAAAATTGTAAAAATGTAAAATGTAAGAAACCCCACGGTTCCTTCCAAAATACCCCATATCTCCTTGGAAAATACCCCACGGTTCCTCGGAAAATACCGTGGGGTATAAAATAAGGGAAGAGAGTCCTTCCTTTTTATCGTATTAATTCATACCTTTGGTGCGGATTCTCTTGCATGTTGTTTTTTTCTTCGTGCATGGATTATCCAAGACATTGTGGTAAAAATAAGCATTCGCTATTATTTCGCGTTTAGCCAAGAGCCTCGGAAACTCTCCAAGTCCAACTGTGGAGCTTATCGCCTTGGGAAAGACTTGGTGAATGGCACTCCGATTCGTCAAGACTTCTTCAAAAAGGCACTTGAATGGATGGCTGCACACGAGACCAGATGCGGAAAACCGCAGACCCTTGTTGGCTATATGTCCCAGCATCAACATGACCCCAATGCCAATAACTTATGGAGCTATTTCCAGAATGTCTTGAATTGGGCTCTCACTAATTTCAATATCAAGAAATTCAGGAAGATCATGAAGGGTTTGGATTGGGCCAATCTCTACGATACCTATCATGAACAGACTCTCGACATGGCAACCATTAACGACGAAATATCCCGCCTGATACGCGATAGCGAGATTCAGAAACCCATCGGTATCATCCCATATGTCCTTACTCGCGACGAGCATTATCTCGATCTCCGTTCATTTCCCGATGATGTAAAACTCGCTGTTTGGGAAAGACAACAACACATTTGTCCTCTCTGCCAAAAGGAATTCCTCTTTGAACAGATGGAAGGTGATCACATCACCCCGTGGCGTGAAGGCGGACGAACCGTTGAGGCCAACTGCCAAATGCTCTGTAGGGAGTGTAATAGGAGGAAGGGTTGCAAATAGTCGGAGCTGTCTGCACAAGAATGATTGATCCATCTTTCCATACTGCACTCTGTAGATGGAGGGACCAGAGCATGCTGGGACACTTTTGATGATTTTAGCTATACCACCAAAACCGGACATATATGGAAAGACTGATCGGCAGGACACGCTAAAGCGGGTGGATAAGATCGTTCACAGCCAACTGACCGCCAAGCACCTGTTCCTGGATATGTTGTGATTCAAAAATAGCATCCTATAGTATTTTCAATGCGATTGCCGCACAAGCCTCTGCATCGGCAAGAGCGTTGTGATGGTTCTCCATGTGATAGCCGCAAGCTGCTGCCGAGAGATGGAGTTGGTGGCTTGGAATCTTGAGACACCGACGGGATGCAGCAAGGGTACAATAAAACTCGTAATTGGGGTATTCCATGTTGTACTTTTCAAAGACCGCTTTCAGGCAACTTTCATCAAAAGGACGGTTGTGCGCTACCAGAGGCAGTCCGGCAATCCGGTGTTCGATCTGTGCCCAGACTTCGGGAAACGTCGGTTGTCCATCGGTGTCTTGACGGGTAAGCCCATGTATTTCAGTTGTCCAATGAGAATAATAATTGGGGGTAGGCTGGATAAGACTGTAAAACCTATCCACGATTTCACCCCCTCTGACAATCACGATTCCCACGCTACACACGCTGGAACGCCGTCCGTTGGCTGTTTCAAAATCTATGGCTGCAAAATCTTTCATGTTCAATCATTCTGTATAAAAAAAGCAGTGGCAAGTTACGGAAAATATATTGGATGCGCAACGTCGTAAGAGGAAATTGGCCTCTACCAGTGCCGGTTGCGGGTTATCAGATCTTATTTTATACATATAGTTATTAAATTCAGCCACCGCCGGAAAATAGAATCAAATTATAATTCTATTTTTGTGATTATTACCAATGTAAAAAAACAAATTTTTATGACAACGACAAAGAACCTATGGACTGCTATCTTGTTATGGATGGCTCTTTTCTCTTTCACCTTGTCCGCACAGGTGACAACGATTGATCTATCTAATTCAGAGGATTTGACAAATGATAGTTACATCATCAGCACTGCCGGCACGTATCATTTCAAAGGAACTTACAGTGGAACACCCACGGCAGTGATACAAATCTCGGGCTCAGCACTCTTAAGAACAGCCGTAATCAATGTAGAAGCTGAAGGCGATGTCACAATCATCTTAGAGAATGTAAATATTTCGCTAAGAGAAACGGGACAATGCCCTCTTTCTGCCCGCAATGCGAACGGCACGGTCACTGTCCAATTAAAAGGGGAGAACACGTTAGCAACCACTAATACCTCAGAGGACAGCAGCCAATGCCCCGCCCTTTGGGCTCCCGAGACCCCAGCTGGAAAACTGATCATAGAGGAGGGTACAGGATCGACAGGATCACTCGAAGCCACAGGCGCATCGTGGGCACCTGGAATAGGCTCAAGAATAGAGGAGAGCCAGATTGAAATTAAAAGTGGAACGATCATCGCAAACGGTGGTACGAACGCTGCCGGCATTGGCGGTGGCTATAATGGTGCCGGTGGCACGATTACCATCTCGGGTGGAACGGTGACCGCAACGGGTGGTGAGTTCGGTGCCGGCATTGGTGGTGGCTATAATGGTGCCGGTGGCACGATTACCATCTCGGGTGGAACGGTGACCGCAAAGAGTGGTTATCGCTACAATGTCGGCATTGGCGGTGGTCAGAACGGTGCCGGTGGCACGATCACCATCTCTGGGGGAGAGGTAACGGTGACTAAAGGTGTTTGGACTCAATGGCATATCGGTGGAAACGGTGCTAATTTGGTCGTAGTAGGCCCGGATGCTATTGTGAAAGCAAAAGACATCTATGGTAACCCTGAAAGTGTGAACTATAGTGAATATACAAACGGTTTTATATTTAGCGGAGGAAAGGCTACGGTGCAAGGAGACGCAAAGTTGTCAGCCGATATAACCATTAAAAATAGTGAAGAATTAACCATCCCTACAAACGCTTCACTCACCATCGAGGAAGGTGTGACTTTGACGAATAATGGTACGATTAAGAATGAAGGGGAGATCAATGGCTCAGTTTCGGGAAATGGCACTATCCGTACCAAACTGTCCGCATCCATCATCGATATTGAGCCAGTCACCTACACTGGCAGTGCGGTCACTCCGACTGTAACCGTAAGATCTTTCAGTGATAACTATTGTATAAATACTGACTATGAAGTGACGTATGAAAATAACATCAATGCGGGTACTGCAACCGTTACAGTCACCCCTACAGATAGCATTAACGGGAATCTCTATGGCAATGCGGTATCAAAGGATTTCACGATTCAAAAAGCTACCCCAAAAGCAGACCACTTCACGTTCACAGCCCCTACCGACTTGACCTATAACGGGCAAGCGAAAGCGGCTACCGTACAAGCAAACAATACTATTATTGGTATGGGCACAGTTACGATAAAGTATTATGGTGCGGATAGTAATGAATGCCAACCCATCAATGTCGGCACCTATACGGTACAGATTTCCGTAACGGAAGGCACGAACTTCACAGCGGATTCTTCTGAGATTACAGCGGACAGCTGGACGTTCACCATCGCTAAGGCTCCCTCTACGATTGAGCCATTCACTACAATAGCTAATAAGACATACAATGGGGAAGCGATCATAATTGATGCCCCAGTGGTGACAGGTGCAGGTCTGGCAAACGACGTAACCGCAACGCTTGCCTATAAAAAGGAGAATGCCGCTGACGATACCTATTCCGCCGATGCTCCCTTACATGCGGGCAACTACACGGTGAAAGCCTCCTATCCGGGTGATGACAATCATCTTGCGGCGACAGATGTGACTACCAATTTCCAAATTATACAAGCAACAGACAATGGTTGGACTACTCCGTTGCCGACAACGGTCACAACGTTTCAATATGGGGAAGATGGCTATCCCACAGCTGTCGCTAAGTATGGAGAGGTGGTATATACTTACTATTCAAAAGCAGAGGATAGTGAAGCATATACGCCATTGGATAATAAGCCCACCGCATTGGGTACTTGGTATGTCAAAACGTATGTGGAGGAAACAGACGATTACAATGAAGTGCCCGAATCAGATGATTATACGCCTTTCACAATTATAGCGAAAACATTAACCGAAGATATGGCTACCCTCTCACCAACAGAATACACCTATGATGGCAATAAGCCAACGATCACGGTGAAACAGGGAGAGACAATCTTGGTGGAGAATACAGATTATACGGTGACTTGGCCGGATGATCCTACAGGTGTGGGTACACATACCGTGACGATTACGGGACAAGGCAACTATCAAGGCACACAAACGAAGAGCTTCTCAATTACCCCTGCGGATGCCACACTTTCGTTCGCTGAACCCACGTTGACGATCACGCAAGGGGATGCCGTGCCGGCCAACGCACTGACAAACCCGTATGATTGCGAGGTGACTTACAGCAGCGACAACGAGGCGGTGGCTACGGTAGATGTCGCTACCGGTGTGGTAACCGTGGTCGGTGTGGGTACCGCCACCATCACAGCGACAGCCGGGGGCAATTACACGGGCTCGGCCTCCTATACACTGACAGTGAACCGCTACATCCCGCCCTATATTCCGCCGACGGATCCCGTTTATTACACCGTGACGATCCCGACGGAGGTAAAGGGGGCGATCATCCATGGGGGTGGCACGCAAACGGTGGAGGAATATAACTACTGTTCGTTCCGCATCGAGTTGGATCCGAACGGCAGTGGCGAATATCCGACGGTGACGAAAGGCTCTTGGTGGGACACACTTACACCGGATGGAGAGGGTAATTACAGCTTTATGGTGACAGGCGATACGGAGATCTCCATCAGCGAAGTGCCCACCAGCAGTTATAGCTATTACCGGCTGACCTTCTCGCCCGATAGCGTAGCGGAGAGCGAGACGACCTATTGGAGCGGTGCATACATCGAGGTGACTGGCGCATCGCAGTTACATGCGGAGGCTGTGGAATTGTTGGGCTATACAGCTCCTTTCGGCACGACAGTCACCCTGCGCCCGATCGAGACGGAGCGGCGGAAGTTCCTGCAATGGGAAGATGGCAGCACGAAGCGGGAGCGCACCTTGACACTATGGGGCGACGAGGAGATCAATGCGTTGTGGCAAAAGGTGAGTCCGTCAGGTATCGGGACGATTGCGACGAACAGCATAATCCGTGGGGAGCGTGGACAGCTCTACATCGAAGTGCCGAATGCGTGCAAGGCAGTTGTCTATAATTACAACGGTGTTCCCCTCCGTGTGGCTCACCTGACAGCGGGCACGAACCACATCCATGGTTTCAACTCCGGCCTCTATTTGGTGAAGTTGGGCGATGCACGGGCCGTGCCAGTGAGGGTCCGCTAATCAGGTTCAATCGTTGGTTCATCCTCCAGAAACAACTGGAGGATTTGTTCCAACGCCTCTATTTGTTCTTTGAATGCCGGAGAAACCGGTGGCTGTTTCCATGTCTGGAACAGCTGTCGATACTGCTCTATGCGTGCATCGGGAATGTATCTGCGTGCCAAATCACCGGCATAACGCAAACGATAGATGTCAAGTATGACGTTGGCAAGGAGCCGGGCCCTTTCATTCGTCTGTAACACACTGTCCCGTAAGACAGGCGGCAGATCCTTTGGAATGAATCGGGTACGGACCAAGTCCTGGAAATATCCGTCGCAGAACGCCAGGTAGTCCGTGGCCTGTAACATCTTTTTGTTCCAGATCGGGACCTTGCCGCAAGAGGATGTATAGGCATATTCCCGTTCGTACAGGGGGAACAGGCTGTCAAATCCGGGCACGCTGTCCAGTACAACCGTCGATACTTCGAATGAGGTCTCTTTCTTGAGGGTCAGAATCTTATACGCCGGTATGCCGGCGGCAATGGAGGGCACCTGGATGTTATAGAGCCGACTGCCATCTTTCCCGACTTTCACGTTCCTATTGTTGACGTGCATGTGTCCGGCTACGTGGAGGCGGATGCCGGCTTCCAGAAAGGCGTCCGAAATGGAGTCGGCTGGCACACGGCTCAGGTCGAACTTGTTCTTGCCCCAATATCTCCCGATCAGTTGGGAGGCACCTTTGTTGAAATCGAGCAGAGGATAGTGGCAGAAAGCCACCAATCGCTTGTTTCTCCGTTTCGCTTCGTCCGCCACTTTCTTTACCCAGGGCAGCAAGAAGGGTTTGTGCTGCATGACGTTGTTATAGCCGGCACCCGATCCCTGGTATTGCATTTGTCCGTTCTTGAGGCCTGCGGGCAGGTGGACACTTCCGTCAATCGCCAGCAGCCAGAGTCCCGGAACCGGTTCTACCAGATAGCTGGCATCCGTGGCTGTCAACGAATCGCAAAGTGTATAACGGCGTCTCTCTATCGAACTCTCCTCCCTTGCCTGCTGATACTGATAGGTATCGTACGTATAGGAACTGAAGGGGTGCTCCCAGTACACATAGCCGGGCTGGGGGAAAAAGCCGAATGAAGCGTAACACTCCATTTGTTCCCGGTAGCCGGCACCCCGCAGTTGGGGATCCACCACGACCCCCTCACCGGCTAACGAGGCATCACTCGTCCGCATAGCGGTCTGTCCGGTATGTGTCAGAAAATCACGGCCTGTACAGTCAATGCCGTATGGGCGTTGGGGGTCATGGTTACCCGTTGTGACAAAAAAGGAGATCCCGTATCGACGGGCATACGCATCGAGCAGACGTTTCACACAGGCCTGGTTGACCAACTGTCCGTCATCTGTCAAGTCTCCGGGCAACACGACGAGGGAGATGCCCCGTTTCACGACATCCTCCAGCGCTGCGACCAACGCAAAATAGTTCTCGTTGAACAATCGGGTCGATTGTACCTGTACCTCCATGGAGCGTACCAACTCGGGGTGCTCCACGACATCCTGCACATGGGCATCTGCAATAAAGGCAATGCGCAAGGAATCTGTATCGGCCGCATGGGCCAGGGAGATCCCGAGCCATCCCATCATCCACCAGAGGGTGAATATGATTCTTTTCCGTTTCATAATGGTCCCAAAAACAGGAAATTTCCCACAGGATTTTGGTTCCCATGGGAAATTATCCAATTCAAGTAAGATAAATGTTGATCTGATGTTTCAATAGCCGGGATTCTGTTGCCAGTTCGTGTTTTCGTTCATCACGTTTTGAGGAACGGGAAAGACTCTGCGACGTTTGTCGAATTGGGCATTCGGGAAACCTTTCTTGTGAAAGCCATACTCGTTTTCAAACGTACCGAACCGGATCATGTCGTTGCGTCGCCAGTTTTCATCAAACAATTCCCGTCCACGTTCATCCAGTAACTCCTGGAAGGAGGGGGCATGGTCGAGCAAGGGCGCATGCACGTAGGCTCTGATCTGGTTGAAGAGTGATTCGGGGGTGTCTCCCTGTGTGGCATTCGCTCCGCGCAGGATGGCCTCCGCTTTGGTCAACAGAATATCGGCATACCGGAAGATGGGCACATCATTGCTTTGGTTCCGACTGTATTCGGAATACTCGAAGGGGTTGGGGTAGAACTTGATCGAGCGCCATCCCTGCCGCCATCCGTTTGCATCGGCCCCTGCATTCAACTGCTCCTCTCCGCCGTCTTTCAGTGTGATCTCTTTGGTCAATTCAAGCTGTTCGCCTTTATACAGGTAGGGCTCGTCTGTGGCCTCACCGCTCAGCGGGTCATGTATATAGACCTTTCCTCCCAGCACGGCACTGTTTCTGTCGTCACCTTCGAGGCTGAAGAGTGCCGCAAATTCCGGATTCATCGCCACGATGCCGGCACAGGAGTTCTTCATCGCTCCTCCATAATACCCGACGGGCTCTCCGTCGTCAATCTTGCGGAACGTGCGGTACCGTCCATAGAACAGTCCTTGTGCACTGACACAATCGTAGGGCATGGCATAGATGAAGTCGGCAATGTGTGCACCATTGTCATACATGAACTTGCTTCGGTAACTGTCTCCCAAATTGAAAAGATGGCTGTTGATGATGTCATCGCAATAGTTCACACAATCGTTCAATTTCGGATTGGCTGTGGTGGATGGATCATACTGGGTCACATCCCCACAGGTATAGACGCCCCAATTGATATAGAGTTTCACCAACAGAGCCTCTGCCATCCATCGGTTGGGTTTCCCGTAGGTGGCCGCATTATTCTCATCTGACAGGTTAGGGATGCTCTCCAATAATTCCTTTTCGATGAACTGGGCCACCTCTTTACGTGGCATCCGTTCAATCACCTCCCCTTCGTCGTACAGCTTGTCCAGAATGGGCACATCGCCATAACTGTCCATCAGGATGAAGTGATAGAAGGCTCTCATGAGACGTGCATTGGCAATGTAGGAGAGGGTCAGTCCGTCCGCCGGATCGCCAAATTCTGCGATGGCCTTGTTGCATTTGGTGATACCGCTTGCCAAGTCGGGCCAATAGTTCAGGGGGCCATCTTCGGCCTTGAAATTGTGCAGGGTCGGATTCACATTCTCCGCACCGTCGTAATAGTCTCCGTCAAAACTCAATCCGGTTGCTTCGTCTGAGGCAAAGGTCTGATACCGGTTGTAATTGTTGCCCAAGGCTCCCCGGAAGGCGTAATAGACATCTGCCATTTTGGCCTCCAAGGCCACTTCCGATTCGGTGGGGTAGGTGGTATATTTCGATTTTACATCGACATCCAGATCGGTACAACTGGAGGTCGTCACGACTGCGGCTGCAGCCACTATCATATATGTAATGTATCGTTTCATTTTCTTTATGATGCTAATGTGTTAGAAATTCAGTTTCATACCCAACAGGAAGGTGCGGGTATGCGGATAATAGTTGTCACGCACTTCGATGCCAGGGGTCAAACCTCCCAGTTCCACCTCCGGGTCAGTCCCTTTGTAACCGGTGATCGTGAAGAGATTGTTGCAGGTCGCGTAGAGCGAGAGGTTGCCGATCCAATCCCCGATCTGTCCGAAATTGTAGGAGAGGGTGAGCGTGGCAAGCCGCAGATAACTTCCATTCTCCAGATAGCGGTCGGAGGGGTACTGGGCATTGACATCCCCATATTTCTGTTCGGTCAAGGCCTCCTTCAGGACATTCTTGCCTTGTGAGATCAGATTGACCGAATTGTACTGTGCACGCAGGGCGTTGAAGATCTGATTGCCGACGGTCCCTTGGAAGAACATGTTGAGCGACCATTGCTTCCAGCTCAACGTGTTGTTCCAGCCGTAGGTCAGTTTGGGCTGTGCACTTCCCGTCTTCGTCTGGTCCGTCTCTTTGGGAGAGGTGGTCGTTTCCCCCGTGCGCTCACCTGTCACCGGATCATGTACATAGAACTGGGAGACACCATGCTCGTCATAACCTGCCCATTCGTAGGTGTAGAACTGACCGATGGGACAGCCCTCCATGATGCGTTGCAAATAGACGCCTGAGTTACCGGCGATCCCTGCGTCCGCTTGCGGAATGTAGTTGACGGAATAGGTCTGGTTCGATAACTTCTTCACCAGGTTCTTGTTGTGTGAGAGGTTCAGTGTCATGTCCCAGGTGAAATCCTTTGTCTCCACAGGAATGGCATTCAGTGTCAACTCGATACCCTTGTTGCTGATGTCACCTACATTGGCGGTCATGGTGCCGAAGGGATAGCGGTTCGTGGAAACCGGATAATAGTAGATCAGGTCTGAAGTGCGCTTGTCGTAATATTCAAGGGTACCGTTCAAACGGTTTCCGAAGAATCCGAAATCCAGGCCGACATTGAACATGCCTGTCCGTTCCCATTTGAGGTCCGGATTTGAGTTGTTGTTGGCCCCTAAGGTGTGCATGTTCGAGGTCACGCCACTGGCGTCTGTATATTGGAACCATCCGGTTACGCCATAGGTGGGCAGAGCTGTGTAGGCATCGAAACCGAGTGAGTTACCGCTGACACCATACCCGACACGCAGTTTCAGGTCGTCAAAGATACCCCACTGCCGGATAAACGGCTCCTCGCTGGCTCTCCAGGCTGCCGAGAAGGAGGGGAAGGTGGCCCAACGGTTGTTCTTTCCGAATGCGGACGATCCATCCCGACGGATCGTCGCTTGCAAATTGTATTTGCTGTTGAACGAGTAGTTGGCGCGTCCATAGAAGGAAATCATGCGAAGGGTGGATTCCGCGCTGCTTTGTACACCATCCATGCCGTCGATGGAGTTTGCGTAACTGAGGTTATTATATTTGACCTCGTCATTGTAGAAGTTCTTGACGGTCACTCCAAAGCCATCGTTGCTGTTGGATTCTTCCCAAGAGTAACCGGCCATTACACCTATTTTGTGTTTGTCTGCCAAGGTGACCTGATAGTTACCATAGGTCTCAAACACCCTTTTGTTCCCCATGAAGGTATTGCGGGTCGCCTCTCCATGGCTGTTGACGATCTGCGATTGGGTGGAATGATAGGTGTTGGAGGTCTGCTGGTCTGTCATGTATGAGAAATTGGAACTCCATGTCAGTCCTTCGATCAATTTCAAATCCACCTTGCCAGTCACCTGCATCCGCCTGTAGATGTTCTTGCTTATGTCCTCGTTGATCATGGACAGCGGATTATAGTATTGTGACACACTGCTGGACCGGAACCAGGTGTTGTCCTCATTCCGGATCGGCTGGGTGGGTGAATAATAGACCATCGCATCTGTCACGCTCTCGCCTGACGATCCGGCGGGCACCTCATTGCCTGTCGTCTGGCTGGCATTCACGCCCAGTGACAGTGTCAGATGGTCCTTCAAGACCGTTGACTGGGCCATGGCCCGTCCCGTGAAGCGTGTCATATCGGTCCCGCGGATGATGCCCTCCTGATTGAGATAGTTCAGGCTGACATTGTAGTTGGACTTCTCGTTTCCACCGCTGACTCCGACGTTATGGTTGTGTGCGATGCCGGTCCGTACCACCTCTTTTTGCCAGTCCGTATTCGCCCCGGCATCGGAACTCAATTCAAAATGGTTGGCTTGGGCATAGTTGCGCAGATCGGAAGCGGTTGCCAGATCGAGATTTTTGCTCACTTGGTCGATAGCCACATACCCATTGTAAGTCACATGGGCGGCTCCCTTTTTCCCCTTTTTGGTCGTGATGATGATGACTCCGTTGGCAGCCTTGGATCCGTAGATGGCCGTAGCGGTCGCATCGCGCAACACATCAATGCTCTCGATGTCGTCCGCAGATACCAAGGAGAGATCCACTCCGGGTATTCCATCCACAATGTAGTAGGGGGATTGGGCTTCGCCTGTACGGAGGGTAGAGGCGCCTCGAAGCGTGATGGAGGGGGTGGCATTGGGATTGCCGCTGGTGGTGACCACCAATCCGGGCACCTTTCCTTGCAACATCTGTCCGGGAGAGGTCATCACACCCTGATTCAGGTCATCCGATTTCAGGGTCGTGATGGAACTGGTTATGTCTTTCCGTTGCATGCTGCCGTAACCGACAACGACCACTTCGTTTAACGTTTTGCTGTCTTCGGCAAGGATGACCACCATATCCGGTTTGGCCTTCAATTCCTGCGTGACAAAACCGATAAAAGAGAATTGCAGTCTGGCATTCTTTCCGATACTGATCGTATAGTTTCCGTCCATGTCCGTAACGGTTCCGTTGGTCGTACCGATCTCTACAATGTTTACACCAATCAGCGGTTCTCCTCCGCTATCCTTTACACTACCTGAGATGCGTTGTTGGGCAAAAGCCATCATATTCATACATAGAAATGAGGCAAGCACAAACAATCGCAAAAAATTTCTGATCATTCTGTGTCTGTGCATAATATTTGATAAATAAAATAAATCTGCCGCAAAATAAGGAGCCTGTCTTTACAGGATCATTCCAACTCAATTACAATTGGATTACAAGCATTCTAATGACAAATGATCCTATACTCCTTTGGCGCTTTCTGTATTTTGGCAGATGCGTTCATAGATTTGGGTGCAAGATTACGAATAATTATCCAAATAAAGTGTATGCGCCTGGATAAATTTTGAGAAGAGACCCCTGGTAGCCAGTCTGCCCCAAGGGGTGGGGAGACGTGTGGCTACTGTTTTAGAATCGTTTGGTGACGGCAAGGCTGACACCAAAGGTGGAGTCGCCAAACAAATCACCGGTGTCACCTGCCACAGACCCTGTGAAGAGCCAGCCTGAAAGATGAGGGTGATTGTACGTCAACTCGACCATGGGGGATACAGTGGTACGTCTGGACATAAAGGGACGATAGGCCGTGCCCCATCCCTGCATGACACTGCATAACGCCCGATAGGAGAGACGGGGGGAACAGGTCCCTCCGAGGCCGATATGCCAGGCGCGAACCCGGTTGTCATAAAAACCTAAACGTCCTCCCTCATTATAGACCGGTGAGGGGATGAGCGGAGAACCGATCCCCCGGTTGAAATAGGAATTGCCGCTGACATACTCTTCATTGTTGTAGTAATTGTCGCCACCACCGCCTCTGCCGGGATGTTTCTCGTGGTCGAAGCGGATGAAATGGAAGGGACCGCTGGCGTTCATTGTCGTGAAATACTCCACGACAATGCGTTTCATCCAGGGGAATTGGGGCAAATCCAGCTGCAACCCCCATAAACCATCTGTACCATTGTAGAACTCAATGCCTGACTTGTCGTAGCAGAGATGCTGGTAATAGGCTTGGAGTTGCCAGTCTGTCTGCCGGAAACCCAGCCGGAAATCGAACGAGATGTGGTGGCTGCCCAATACATTGATCTGGTCGGACAGGGAGGCGTCATCCCCTCCACGTTGTCCGCCGACGATCCGTAGGAAATCTTTGAATGAATGGGGCTGTGTGCCGACCTTGGGATTGGTGGATGTCCCTCCCCACTGAGCTATGTGCTGTACGCCAAATTCCGCATAGAGCGGGAACTGTCGGCGGGTGTCCATGATCCGGAAATGGAGGGCTTTGTGATGCCACAGAACATCCTCGACAAAGGTACGTGCCCCTTGGGTCCACTCTTGCAGATAGGCATTGTCAAAGGAGCGGCCTACCGCAAAGTGCCATTTGATTTGCAGCCAATCCTTCGAGCAGGGTACTACAGTATAGTGGGGAAAGGACAGCCGTACTTCCGGCAGAGGACGGGCGTTTGTCGAGTAAATGACATCTCCCGAACTGAGCCGGCTGTCCAGGCCGAAGGCGGATTGTTGTTCACGGCTTCCGAGTGACAGATGAAGGCTCTTGTAGCCGACTTCGGCATAGAGCTGATGGATGTAGGCATTCCGATAGCGGGGAGTCACCCCTACCAAATCCAGGGCGGCACCCCACGACAGGCCGTTATCCCGCTGTTGCCGGTAGAAGAGTCCCGCCTGCAGATAGGTGTTGTTTGCCTCTGCGGGTACGATGCCATACCGGTTGGAGGTCTGCCAGAAAGGCGTGTTGTCGCCCGTGGCCACGGCTCCGGCCCACGTAATCCGGACTTGCAAGGGCTTGTCACTTTGTGCCGCCTCCTGAGCTGTCACAGGCATGCAGACGAGCAGAGACAGGATACTGATGCAGAAATATGTACGTAAATGGTTCATGCTGTTGATTTGTCATTCGGTTAGTCAATGGATCCGTCCATCACATAGTGCAGCTGGTCCAGCATGAGGGGAATCTCTTCCTCTTCGATACCCGCTGCAATCAGATCCGGAATATCCTGGTCAAACAGTTCACGGAACTTCCGGAAATCATGTTCTTCCGCCCGGACCGCTTGCTGATAGAAATGGAGCGCCTCTTTCAGGTGTTGCAAGACCCATTCGGTATGGCCGGCATTCAGATAGTCCTGAGCCGTCGGTTTCCGGTCCAGAATCTTCTTGTAATAACTGCGGGCCTGATCATATTTTCCGGTCAGGAAGGAACACCAGGCAATGGGACGCCATGCCTTGTCACTCCGGCTGTCCAAATAATCCACCTTGAAGAAATAGCGTAATGCCTCGTTGTAGTCTTTCAGCTCCAGATAGCAGTGCCCCATGCTGATCTGAATGGAGAGATCGTCCGGATTGAGCTTTTCGTAACGACGGTAATACTCCAGCGCCATCTCCGGCTGTTTCAGCGTACGGTAGCAGGCTGCCATACGTCGGAGCACCCATTTGCTGTTGGGCTGGATCAGGTCGCTCTGTTTGTATGCCTCCAAGGCTCCGGCCAGATCGTTGTCCATCTGCTTGCAATAGCCGATTTTCTGATAGAGCAGGGCATTGTCCGATTCGCATTCCACTAACCGGACGAAAATGGGCAGTGCATCGGCAAAATGGTTCTTTTTCAAGTAGGATTCAGCCACCGTCGTCAGACTCTCCCGGTCGGACATATAGGGTTGCAGGATGGGCAGGTTGTGGAAATCCAGCGGATAGGAGAAGGGGTCGTCAAAATTCAGATGCTCCGGATAGAGTTTGTAGAACCGATACAGATCTTCTACATACTGCCGGAGCAGGAAATGGCGTTGCCGTTCGGCTGACAGAGGGGTCTCTTTCAGCTCTTGGACCAGTTGGCTGGTGTTGGCGCCATATTGTTCGATCATCATATTCCGGAAGGATTGCGGCATTTGCAACATGCTGAAGCAAAGAGAATACTTGTCTGAATCGCACAACAGGGGCGAGTGTGTGATGGAATCCAGGAGACGGTGTACATCGGACGACTCCTTCATCTGTAAATCGGGATGTTCCGTGGTGAAGGGGAAAAACCAATGACTGATCTCCTGGAAGAAGGGAAAGCTCTTCAAATGCGTGAAGGTGGAATGCATGACGTCAGCCCCTTCCAGTTGCAATTCGCTCAATTCTGTCATTTTCTTCCCCAGTTTCCCTCGCGTCAGTTGCTCCTTCCATTCCGGATTCATCTCGTCGCCCAGGGTCTGATCGTGCAACAGATCGTTCAGGTTGAGCTTTTGGCTGAGTGTCGGATTGATCTTCATCATCTCCGGGATGATCTCATCCTGTAGTTTCCGGGTGATCTTCTCCGTCTCGCGTGCCATGATGAATTGCAGAGTGATGTCACGTAGCAAGGGAATGAAATCGGGCTGGCTTTCAGCCAAGGCAGAGAGCCGGTGGTGGATCTGCGGATAGAGAGCGATCCGTTTGCGATACCGGTAGAGGATTAACAGAAGGACTACCATTGCGCGTACCCGGATCTCTTCCACGGATGTATCAGCCGCCTCTAATAACAACAATAGTTTTGCCTCGTCAAACTGCTGTTGCAGGCCCAGGAGCAGGGCTGAGACCAGCTGGCATCCTACCGATACATGCAGTTGCCTGTCGTGGAGCATGGATTTGATCCCTTCTGTCTGGTCGGCTGTCAGCAGGCCGGAGATCCAGATCTCCTCAAAAAGCTGACGGATCAGTTTCTCCTGCTCCTCGGTCAGGCGGGAGCCTTCCCTCCCGTTTGACAGATAGGCTTTGTGAAACGCATCCATCTGCATGGATTGCGACTCTTTCCGATTCCGTTTGCGATTGTAATAGGAGAGCGAGGAGAGCCGGGTGAACAAGCGGTCGCGAAGCTGATCCGCCAACAGATAGGCAGAAGTTTGCAGATCACGGTAAATGGCTTCTTCCATCGGATCTTTGATGCCGCTGATTCGATAGCGAAGCATATTCTGATAGGTCTCCTGCAATCGGTCGAGTTTGTCTTGGAAGGCATAGTCACGTGCGCCCGCCATCAGCCCTTGCAGATGGTCGAATGCGGCTTTGAGCTCTTTGGTCTCTAATGAACCGATAATTCGGCGATATGATTTGTCTATTTCTTGTAATGTCATAATCTCTGAATAAGAAATGGGGATTCAAAAGTAAGTCTTTTTGTGTGAAAAGCACTATCTTTGCATCACTAAAATAAGTGTAGTAGATGAAGAATATCCGCAATTTCTGTATTATTGCTCATATTGACCACGGAAAAAGTACGCTTGCCGACCGGTTGTTGGAGTTCACCAAAACGGTAGAAGGCAAAGATATGCAAGACCAGGTCCTGGATGACATGGACTTGGAGCGTGAACGTGGCATCACCATCAAGAGCCATGCTATCCAAATGGACTATATGTATAAAGGTGAGCATTATGTCTTGAACTTGATTGACACACCGGGGCATGTGGACTTTTCCTACGAGGTGTCCCGCTCCATTGCCGCCTGTGAGGGGGCATTGCTGATTGTCGATGCTTCGCAAGGCATTCAAGCCCAGACGATTTCCAACCTGTATATGGCGATTGAGAATGATTTGGAGATCATTCCTGTATTGAATAAGATAGACTTGCCGAGTGCGATGCCCGATGAGGTGGAAGACCAGATCATAGAATTGCTGGGTTGCCGGCGGGAAGATATTTTGCGTGCCAGCGGCAAGACGGGTGAGGGTGTACCGGCCTTGTTGGATGCGATTGTAGAGAAGGTGCCGGCCCCGAAGGGTGATCCGACCGCTCCGCTGCAGTGTCTGATCTTTGACTCGGTGTTCAATCCGTTCCGGGGCATCATTGCCTATTTCAAGGTGGAAAACGGTGTGTTGCACACGGGAGACCGGGTGAAGTTCATTGCCACAGGCAAGGAGTATGATGCGGATGAGATCGGGATTCTCCGCCTCGATATGTGTCCGAGGAATGAAATCGGTACGGGCGATGTAGGCTATATCATTTCCGGCATCAAGACTTCGCGGGAAGTGCGCGTGGGAGATACCATTACGCATGTCAGCCGGCCGGCCGAGAAGGGGATTGATGGATTTGAGGAGGTGAAACCGATGGTGTTTGCCGGTGTCTATCCGATTGTGAGTGAGGATTTCGAGAACTTGCGTGCTTCGTTGGAGAAGTTGCAGTTGAATGATGCTTCGCTCACCTTCCAGCCGGAGAGTTCCGTGGCATTGGGGTTTGGCTTCCGTTGCGGTTTCCTGGGACTGCTGCACATGGAAATCGTACAGGAGCGGTTGGACCGTGAGTTCAACATGGACGTGATCACGACAGTGCCGAACGTATCTTATAAGGTGTATGACAAGAAGGGGGGATGCATTGAGGTGCACAACCCGAGCGGCTTGCCGGATCCGACACTGATCGACCATATCGACGAGCCCTTTATCCGGGCATCCATCATCACGAATACGACCTATATCGGGCCGATCATGACGCTCTGTTTGGGCAAACGGGGTGTATTGATCAAGCAGGAATACATTTCAGGCGACCGGGTTGAAATCTTCTATGACCTGCCGTTGGGTGAAATTGTGATCGATTTCTACGATAAGCTGAAGAGTATTTCGAAAGGATATGCTTCGTTCGACTATCATTTGCACGATTTCCGCCCCAGCAAGTTGGTCAAGCTGGATATTCTGTTGAACGGCGAGCCGGTGGATGCCCTTTCGACCCTGACCCATGTCGATAACAGCGTGCCTTTCGGCCGTCGGATGTGCGAGAAGTTGAAGGAGCTGATCCCGCGGCAACAGTTTGACATTGCCATTCAGGCGGCAATCGGTGCCAAGATCATCGCACGCGAGACAGTGAAAGCCGTCCGTAAGGATGTGACAGCCAAATGTTATGGCGGTGATATTTCCCGTAAACGTAAATTGTTGGAAAAGCAGAAAGAGGGTAAAAAGCGCATGAAACAGATCGGTACGGTGGAAGTGCCGCAGAAGGCTTTCTTGGCTGTATTGAAATTAGACTAAGCGATCATGAATACGATGCCTCAGGATCCGATGATGCTGTTCAGCTTCATCAACACGAAGTTGCGTGACAATTATCGTTCGTTGGACGAGTTGTGTGACGATCTGCATTTGGATAAATCTTCTTTGGTGGAACGGTTGGCCCAAGTAGGGTTCGAATACAATCCACAACAAAATAAATTTTGGTAAAATGCAAGCCCCCACCACGGGGGCTTTTTTCAATCCCCTCCTTTCTGTGAGGGTATCTTGAAGAATGGATATAAAGGATTTACTGAAACTGTATGCGGCACATCCGCAAGTGACGGCCTTGAAGAGTCTGTTGGCACAGGACCAGGCCAGCAATTTGTTTGTCAGCGGATTGGACGGTTCGGGTGCGGCTCTGGTGATGGCCTCCCTCTTTACGAGAGGAGGGGGATCGTTCATGTGCCTATTGAACGACCAGGAGGAGGCCGGTTATTTTTATCATGATCTCTGCCAGCTGACTGGAGGGGAGCGGATCTGCTTCTTCCCGTCTGCCTACCGGCGTGACATCAAATATGGGCATATCGATGCAGCCAATGAGATCTTGCGGACGGAGGTGTTGAGTCTGTTGCAGGAACCGGATCAGCCCTTTGTGATTGTCTCTTATCCGGAGGCTTTGGCAGAGCGGGTGGTGGATCAGACGGTGTTGAAACAGAATACGCTTCGGATCCATGCGGGAGACAAGCTGGACAATATGTTTGTCTCTGACGTGCTGGATGAGTATGGGTTTGAGCATGTGGATTATGTGTATGAGCCGGGACAATATGCCATGCGAGGCAGCATTCTGGATGTATTCTCCTTTTCGTACGAGTTCCCTTATCGTATCGATTTCTTTGGGAATGAAGTAGAGACGATCCGTTCGTTTGATGTGGAGACCCAGTTGTCCAAAGAGAAGCTCGATACCATCTACATTGTGCCGGAGATGAAGGGGGAGACGAAGGCCTCCTCTTCGTTGCTGGCTTCATTGCCCGCATCCACCCTGTTGGCGGCACGTGATTTGGCTTGGTGCAGGGAGCGGATTGAGGCTGTTTGGCATGAGGAGCCGGTACAGGCGGATGAGGATTCGTTTGCCGATGCCGATCAAATGAGGCGGAAGCTGGTCGAATCAGAGGCTTTTCTTCGGGATGCGCTTCGGCTCAAACGGCTCCATTTCGGAGCCCGACCCACGGGTGTGGCCGATGCGACGATTGCTTTCCACACACGGATGCAACCGATCTGCCACAAGAATTTTGATTTGGTCAGCGAGTCTTTCCATCGTTTCCTCGATGAGGGCTATACATTATATATATTGAGTGATACGGAAAAACAGACCACCCGCATCCGTACCATTTTCGACGATCGGGGAGATCCCATTCCATTTACCGCTGTCAACAAGACCATCCATGAGGGGTTTGCCGATGAGACGCTGAAAGTGTGTCTGTTTACGGATCACCAGCTGTTCGACCGTTTCCATAAGTTTAATTTGCGGAGTGACCAGGCTCGGGGTGGAAAGATCACGCTTTCCCTGAAAGAGCTGAATCAGTTTGCCATCGGTGACTACATTGTCCACATCGATCATGGGGTGGGTCAGTTCGGCGGACTGGTGCGGACCAGCGTCAACGGGAAGATCCAGGAGGCGATCAAGTTGATCTATCAGAACAACGACATCTTGTTTGTCAGCATCCATGCGTTGCACAAACTCTCCAAATACAAGGGAAAAGACAGTGCGACTCCGCCTAAACTCAACAAGCTGGGTACCGGTGCCTGGGAGAAGATCAAGGAAAAGACGAAAAAGAAGGTCAAGGATATTGCCCGCGATCTGATCCTGCTCTATTCCAAACGACGTCAGGAACAGGGGTTTGCCTTCAGTCCTGACAGTTTTATGCAGCATGAGCTGGAGGCCAGTTTCCTGTATGAAGATACACCGGACCAGATCAAGGCGACAGCTGAAGTGAAAAAGGATATGGAGAGCAATCGTCCGATGGATCGGCTGATCTGTGGAGATGTGGGCTTCGGAAAGACGGAGGTGGCCATACGTGCAGCCTTCAAGGCGGTGGCCGACAACAAGCAGGTGGCTGTGCTGGTGCCGACAACGGTGCTGGCATTCCAGCATTACCAGACCTTCTCGGAGCGATTGAAGAACTTTCCTTGCCGGGTCGATTATGTCAGCCGTGCCCGATCCGCTTCCCAGATTCGCCAGATCTTGAAAGAGACCACCGCGGGTGAGGTCAATATCCTGGTGGGTACCCATCGGATTGTGGGTAAAGACGTGAAGTTTAAAGATTTGGGATTGCTGATTATTGACGAAGAGCAGAAGTTTGGCGTTTCGACCAAGGAGAAACTGCGGCAGTTGAAGAGCAATGTGGACACGTTGACCATGACGGCCACACCGATCCCGCGTACGTTGCAGTTCTCGTTGATGGGCGCCCGTGACTTGAGCAATATTACGACACCACCCCCCAACCGCTATCCGGTCCAGACGGAGGTGGAGCGTTTCAATCCGGACATCATTCGTGAGGCCATTAATTTCGAGATGAGCCGGAACGGACAGATTTTCTTGATCAACAACCGGATTCAGAATATCTATGAAATCGAGGCACTGGTCCGACGGGAGGTGCCGGATGCCCGTGTAGCTGTGGGCCACGGACAGATGGAACCGGAAAAACTGGAGAAGATCATTCTCGATTTTGCCAATTATGAATATGATGTGCTGATCGCTACCAGCATTGTGGAGAGCGGGATTGATGTGCCCAATGCCAATACGATCATTGTGAACAATGCACAGCAATTCGGCCTTTCTGATCTGCACCAGTTGCGAGGTCGTGTGGGCAGAAGCAACCGGAAGGCCTTCTGTTACCTGCTTTCTCCTCCGTTGAGTACGCTTACCCCGGAGGCCCGTCGTCGGTTGCAGGCGATTGAGAACTTTGCCGAGTTGGGCAGTGGCATTCATATCGCCATGCAGGATCTTGACATTCGGGGGGCAGGCAATCTGCTGGGGTCCGAACAGAGCGGTTTCATTGCCGATTTGGGGTATGAGACCTACCAGAAGATTCTGGAAGAGGCGGTGGACGAACTGAAGACGGAGGAGTTTGCCGATTTGTATGCAGATCCTTCCGAAGGACATCGCGACAGTGGAAGCAACTATGTGCGTGAAACCTTTATCGAGAGCGATCTGGAACTGCTCTTCCCGCCCACTTACATTCCCAACGATTCCGAACGTATTTCGCTCTATCGGGAGTTGGATAACATGGAGGAGGAACGGGATATCGAGGCGTTTACCGGCCGGTTGGAGGACCGCTTCGGAAAGGTGCCGCAGGAGGGACTTGAATTGATCCGGGTGGTTCGCCTGCGTCGGATAGCCAAGCGGTTAGGGCTGGAGAAGGTGGTG
>JBJECC010000282.1:0-4247 GCA_051870655.1 Parabacteroides sp.
CCGATCTGTTGTTTCTTTTAAATTCATCCAAGGCGTTGTCACTTCCCTTCTTCATGGTGCCCACAATGGCACGGAATGTCTGCTCGCCCGTTGTCTTATCCAATGTGGCCCAACGCTCTGCCATCTCAATCTTCAGCAGATAGGCAAACACACTTTCTATATCGAATGTCTTGAAGAATGTCTGGTCGTCCAGCCAGCGCCATTTCAAAAGATCCACCTTCTTCTCCCGTGCCAACAGGTCGCTCTCTTCCGCAATACGCTGCAACTCGGCAAAAGACTCCATCAGGTCTCCCACATTGAAGTCACGTGCATTGGAGGTGCGCAGATTCCCTGCCACCTCATTGTCTCCCACGATGTAGGCACTCTTCTCGTAGCCATACTTGCGGCAGGTGAAGGCTGTAAGCAAATTACGGATGTTCAGATTCATCTCATACCACTGGGCCACGAAGGCGTTCCCACACTTCATGGCATGCGCATAGTAAAGTGCCGCCAGCCGGTCTTCCCAAGGAATCATCCGCTGTTCGGTCTTATCACGGCTCTCCTCCTCGACGCGCAGCCGAAGAAACTCGACCATGTAGGGCGGCAAACCGGTTCCTTTCGGCACCTTCTCCTCCTCCTTCAAGGCCTGATAGACTGCCGCAAAGTCATCCGCCCGAAGCGTTCCTCTGGCATCCAATTGGGCCTCAGGATCCTGGCAGAACCGGAGCAGGTTCCGATTATCATACTGCAAGAAGAAGAGATCGATCAACTTCTTGTCGCCGGACGACAACATTCCCTCCAGTTCTTCGTGGAACCGCTCTACTGTATAAGGCAGTTTGCTGTCATCCAACGACACAGAGGGAAGGCCGGCAATTAAATAATAGTATTTAGCCATATTAGAACAGCGTTTCAACCAGTTGCGGCCGCAAGAACTCCTTAAAGAATGCGATAAACTCCTCTTCGCCGAAGGTCACCTTATAGGAACCGTCAGCCGGAAGGATGGTGAAAGAGGTGGCTTTACCAGCCACTTTCTCAATTTTCAGTCCCTTGTCCAGAAGGGCCTTTGCGTTCGACTTGAAATAAGCGGTCAAGGCATCGGCCTCGCTGCTCTGAATGGTCAAAGCCTCCTCACTGGCCCATGACTTGGCCAGCTCCAGAATGACTTTTTGCATGAACGCCGGATCAGAAACGGCAGCCTTCACATTGGAAGAGACAATCTCACCCGTGATCAGATTGGCTACTTCACTCTTCAACGCCTCGACAGATTGTGAAGCAAACAGTTTCAACTCAGCCTCGGTATTCTTCTTCAACTCAGAAGCCTGTTTTTCCGCCTCTGCCACGATACGTTTGGCCTCCGCTTTGGCCTCGTCAAGAATGGTTTGTTCCTGGTTCCGGGCCTCAGCAATGATGCGTCCGGCCTCTTCATTTCCCTTTTCTACGCCTTCGCGATAGATTTTGTCGGTCAATTCCTGAATTGTTGTATTCATGCTCCTATCATTTTATATTTATGTCACACGGATATTCCGGCCCAACAAACTCCATCCTGTTCAAGAGTATTGTTGAGACGCCCAAAGTTACTAATCAAAATTAAAAAGCACACAAAAAAACGGGAAAAAAGAGTTGGGTAGGAATTATCTTTTTATATTTGTTCATCCAAATGGCGCAACATTTGTGCCATTGTGAAACACTATACATAAATATAAGAATATGAGTTTAGGAAAATGGATTGGAGGTCTGGTCGGCTTCATGACATTAGGGCCTTTGGGAGCCTTGGCCGGCATTGTGATCGGATCGATGTTTGACGACAAAGAGAAGTATGCACAAGGGGGATACGGTTCGGAACCCTATTCCAATGACGATCCGCATGATGCCGGTTACGCAGGACAGCGCAACAGTTTCCTTTTCTCCATGCTGGTGATGGCCTCCTATGTGATCCGTGCGGACGGGCGGGTCATGCACAGCGAGATGGAATATGTACGACAGATGCTCCGCCGGAACTTCGGTGAAGTGGCTGTCCAACAGGGCGAGCAGATCTTGCTCCGTCTCTTTGAGGAACAGAAACGGATGGACCAATCCTCCCCTTACGCTTTCCGTCGTACCGTCTTGGAGTGCGGACAGCAGATCGCGGCCAACCTGAGTTACGAAGAGCGGTTGCAGCTGTTGGCCTTTTTGGTGGAGATCGCCAGATGCGACGGCAATGTCTGTACCGCAGAAATCAATGCGTTGCGCGAAGTAGCTCAGGCCTGCAGTATCAATGCCCAAGAAGTGGACTCCTTGTTGAACTTACGGGGTGATTCGCTGGAAGAGGCCTACAAAGTGTTGGAAATCTCCCCTTCCGCTACTGACGACGAGGTACGTACTGCCTACCGGCGTATGGCAGTCAAGCATCACCCCGACAAAGTGGCCTCGTTGGGAGAGGACATCCGAAAGGCTGCCAACGAGAAATTCCAGCGTATCAACGAAGCGAAAGAGCGGATTTATAAGGCGCGTGGTATGAAATGAATAATTCACAAAGGACTATGGAACTAATTCTCCCCCGCAAAAAAGAAGCAGACCGGCCGATTAGCCTGAGTTCTCGCATTTGGGTCGTGATCGGTGCCAACGGAACCGGTAAAAGTACCTTCGGGAAAGACATCGTAGCCCGTTATCCGGGCCAAAGCCAGATGATCTCCGGTGTGCGTGCGTTGTTCATCAGCCAGCCTGAGGATCCGGCCCCACACACCATTCAGGAACTGGCCCGCCTGCAGACGTTGGTGCGCGACCGCTTCACGGTACCCAGTCTCTCCGACTACGAGAAACTGATCTTACGTCTGCAGGGAGAGGAGTTCGAAGCGGCCGTAGAGTTCAAGGAGGCCTGCAAACATGACCGGTCCTTGCAACCGCCTCGCACTAAGATCGACCAGATCCAGGAGGTATGGGAGAAGATGTTTCCACACAACCGGCTGATCCGTAAATCGGGCTTCATCGAACTGGTATCCGCCTGTCGCGACAGCCAAAGTTACACCGCAGGGCAGATGAGTGACAGTGAAAAGCTGGTGTTTTACCTGACGGGGGCCGTACTCTGTGCCGTGCCGAATGCAATCCTGGTGGTCGAAGAACCGGAGACGTTACTACACAGTTCTATCAAGAATCCGTTGTGGGACGAACTGGAAGCGTTGCGGCCCGACTGCACGTTCCTGTATCTGACCCATGACATCGACTTCGCCGCTTCGCGTACCGACAGCAAACGGATCTGGATCCGCAGTTATGACTTCGATGCCCGTTTGTGGGACTACGAACTGATCGAGAGTAACGACTGCTTCCCGGAAGAGGTCTATCTTGACATCCTGGGCAGCCGCAAACCGATTCTCTTCATTGAAGGGACCGACTCCAACAGCATCGACAGCCGGCTCTACCCGCTGATCTTCCCCGATTACAAAGTCAAGCCTGTCGGCGGATGCCAGAAGGTGATCGAAACCACCAAATCATTCCGTGAACTCAAGGATTTCCATACATTGGAAGGGATGGGGATCGTGGACCGTGACCGGCGGACACAGGAGGAAATAGACTATCTGCACCGTCAGCACATCTTCGTACCGGATGTGGCGGAGGTCGAGAACCTGCTGATGATCGAAACCGTCATCAAGACTGTAGCCAAGCGGTTGATGAAAGATCCGGATGAAGTGTTCCGGGAGGTCAAAGAGAATGTCATCCGTCTCTTTCAAAAGGATCTGGAATCGCAGATACTGCTGCATGCCCGCCATTGGGTACGCAAACGACTGGAGACGGCCGTAGATCGGAAAATCACATCGGTGGAACAGCTCACGGATCATGTGGAGCATATTCAGAGCCAGATTGACGTACCGGCCATCTATCAGTCCCTGAAACAAGAGTTTACCGGCTATGTAGCACGAGGTGACTACAAAAGCATCCTCCGTGTGTACAATCAGAAGGGTATGTTGCCGCAATGCCGTCTGTGCAGCATCTGCGGCATCAGCAACAAAGAGAGTTATCTGAACCTCATCCTCTCCATTCTCAAAGAGAACAAGGAGGATGCCGAAGCCATCCGAGCCGCAATCAAGGACTCGCTGGGAGCTTGACCAACTATTAAATAAGAGATTTTTCTATGCGAACACCGACACTTCAATATCTTTACATGCAGAAACCGGTCACGCTGATTGTCGTGATCTGTTTGTTTTCCATCCTGCCTTGGATCGGATTGGGTGACTTCTCTACGAAAGGGGAACCACGTGAGGCAGCCGTGGCTGTTTCCATGCTGGAAGAGGGGA
>JBJECC010000283.1:0-4234 GCA_051870655.1 Parabacteroides sp.
GAGAGAAATAAGAACCCGCTTATCATCCTTGAATCTGCTGACAAACAATTGATCGGTCAGATCTGTGCGAAGATCCGTTCATTCCGTATGCCGGAACCGTATAAGGGTAAGGGTATCAAGTTCGTGGGTGAAGAAATCCGCAGAAAGTCTGGTAAGTCAGCTGGTAAGTAATTTGCGTAAACTTGTATTATCATGACAACGAAGGAACAAAGAAGATTAAAAATAAAGAAGGGTGTACGTGCAAAGATTTCAGGTACGACTGAGCGTCCCCGTCTGACTGTGTTTAGAAGCAATAAGCAGATCTATGCGCAGGTGATTGATGACACTACTGGTAAGACTTTGGCTGCTGCTTCTTCTTTGAAGTTGGAGTTGAAAGCTCCGAAAAAGGAGATCGCTGCTAAGGTTGGAGAGTTGATCGCTAAGAATGCTCAAGAAGCAGGTGTTCAGGCTGTGGTATTCGACCGTAACGGTTACTTGTATCACGGTAGAGTTAAAGAGTTAGCAGATGCAGCGCGTAACGGCGGCCTTAAATTTTAATTGAAGATGGCAGGAGTTATTAATAGAGTAAAATCAACCAACGACTTAGAGTTGAAGGATAGATTGGTTGCAATCAACCGTGTTACTAAAGTTACAAAAGGTGGACGTACATTCAGTTTTGCAGCAATCGTAGTTGTAGGAAATGAAGATGGCGTTATCGGTTGGGGCTTAGGTAAAGCCGGTGAAGTGACAACGGCCATCGCAAAGGGTGTTGAAGCTGCTAAGAAGAACTTGATGAAGGTGCCTGTTTATAAAGGTACTATTCCTCACGAACAAGTGGCAAAATTCGGTGGTGCTCAGGTTTTGATCAAACCGGCATCTCAGGGTACTGGAGTAAAGGCCGGTGGTGCTATGCGTGCTGTGTTGGAAAGTGCAGGTATTACTGATGTCTTGGCTAAGTCAAAGGGTTCTTCCAACCCTCACAACTTGGTGAAGGCTACAATCGCTGCTTTGACAGAATTGAGAAGCCCGCTGCAAGTGGCTCAGAATAGAGGTATCAGTGTTGAAAAAGTGTTTAGAGGTTAATTAGGGAGGATTTAAACGATGCCAATTATCAAAATTAAGCAGATCAAAAGTAGAATCAACTGCCCGAAAGATCAGAAAAGAACATTGGATGCACTGGGCTTGAGAAAGATGAATCATGTAGTTGAGCATGAGGATAATCCTTCTATTTTGGGAATGGTTGAGAAAGTGAAACATTTGGTTCACGTAGAAAAGTAATAATTTGATTGAAATAAGAAGAAAGATATGAATTTATCAAATTTAAAACCTGCTGAAGGCTCTACCAAGACGCGTAAGAGAATTGGCCGTGGTCCGGGTTCCGGATTGGGTGGTACTTCTACGAGAGGTCACAAAGGCGCGAAGTCAAGATCTGGTTATAAGAACAAAATCGGTTTCGAGGGTGGTCAGATGCCTATCCAGAGACGTTTGCCTAAATTTGGTTTCAAGAATATTAATCACGTAGAATACAAACCTATCAACATCGCTACATTGCAGCAGTTGGCTGATGCTAAGCAGTTGACTAAGATTGGTGTGAACGAATTGATTGAGGCTGGTTTTGTTTCTGCATCTCAGTTGGTGAAGATTCTGGGTAATGGTGCATTGACTGCGAAACTTGAGGTTGAGGCTCATGCTTTCTCTAAGAGCGCTGAAGCAGCAATCCAGGCTGTAGGTGGAACAGTCACTAAACTCTAAGATATGAGAGCAGTTGAAACAATCAAAAATATCTGGAAGATTGAGGATCTGAGAAATCGGATCCTCACCACTATTTTATTTGTGGCAATCTATCGTTTCGGTACGTATGTCGTTCTTCCGGGTATTGATCCGAAAGCTTTGACAGCTTTACAGGAGCAGACAAGGGGCGGATTGCTTGCACTGTTGGATATGTTTTCAGGTGGCGCGTTTTCCAACGCATCTATTTTTGCATTGGGAATTATGCCGTATATTTCCGCTTCAATCGTGATGCAGTTGATGGCCATTGCGGTTCCTTCTTTCCAGAAGCTTCAGCGAGAAGGCGAGAGTGGACGCAGAAAGATCAATCAATGGACTCGTTATTTGACTGTAGCTATCCTGTTGTTCCAAGGTCCGACCTATCTGATCAACTTGAGTGTACAGTTGCGTGCCACAGGTGCAACGTTGCCTCCTGGCATTTGGTTTACGATTTCGTCCACGATTATCTTGGCCGCTGGCAGTATGTTTATCTTGTGGTTGGGTGAAAGAATTACTGACAAAGGTATAGGAAACGGTATTTCCTTTATCATTTTGATCGGTATCATAGCTCGTCTTCCGCATTCTCTCTTTCAGGAGTTTGTCTCTCGTACCAGTGAGAAGACAGGAGGTTTGGTTATGTTCCTCTTCGAGATGTTATTCCTTTTGTTGGTGATTGCAGGAGCTATATTGTTGGTTCAGGGTACTCGTAAGGTTCCCGTTCAATATGCGAAACGCATTATCGGAAACAAACAGTACGGTGGTGCTCGTCAGTATATTCCTTTGAAGGTAAATGCTGCTAATGTGATGCCTATCATCTTTGCTCAGGCGATTATGTTTATCCCTATTTCTATTGTTGGATTTTCAAGTTCGGGTGAACAGAGCTCTTTTTGGGCTGCTTTTATGGACAACACGGGTTTTTGGTATAACTTTGTCTTTGCAGTATTGATCATTCTTTTTACTTATTTCTATACGGCAATCACAATCAATCCGACTCAGATGTCAGACGATTTGAAGCGTAACAATGGATTTATTCCGGGTGTAAAACCGGGCAAGGATACAAAGGATTATTTGGATACCATTATGGACCGTATTACTTTGCCGGGTGCTTTCTTCTTGGCTTTGGTAGCTATTTTGCCTGCCTTTGCCAGAATGGCCGGTGTAAGTATGGAGTTCTCACAGTTCTTTGGTGGTACCTCTCTGTTGATTTTGGTTGGTGTGGTGTTGGATACATTGCAGCAAGTTGAAAGTCATTTGTTGATGCGTCATTATGACGGTTTGTTGAAGTCAGGTAGAATTAAGGGCCGTTCAGGCGTTGGTGCTTATTAAAAGATGATCTATCTAAAGACAGACGAGGAGATTGAGTTGATGTTTGCCGCCAATCAGTTGGTCGGAAAAACATTGGCAGAGGTAGCAAAATACGTGGTTCCGGGTGTTTCGACTTTGAAATTGGATCAGGTGGCTGAAGAGTTCATTCGTGATAATGGTGCTGTTCCGGCATTTTTAGGATATGGTGGTTTCCCCAACTCTATCTGTGCTTCGGTCAATGAGCAGGTAGTACATGGCATTCCCTCTTCTAAAACAATTTTGAAAGAGGGTGATGTCATATCTGTTGATTGCGGTACTATTTTGAATGGCTTCGTTGGAGATTCTGCTTACACTTTTTGTGTAGGCGAAGTTTCTGCTGATGTGAAACGTTTGCTTGTGACAACAAAGGAATCCCTCTATAAGGGTATTTCCGCTGCTGTGGAGGGCAAGCGTATCGGTGATATTAGTGATGCTGTTCAATCCTATTGTGAGTCAAAAGGCTATTCGGTCGTTCGTGAGCTCGTTGGTCATGGCATTGGTCGTAAGATGCATGAAGAACCTGAAGTTCCCAACTATGGACGTCGGGGTTCTGGTCCGCTTTTGCGTAGCGGTATGTGCATCTGTATAGAACCGATGATCAATATGGGTTACAAGAATGTCGTGTTTGAACGCGACGGTTGGACGGTTCGGACGAAGGATCGCAAATGTTCTGCTCACTTTGAGCACTGTATTGCCATTCGTCCAGAGGGTCCTCGGATTTTGTCTTCGTTTGATTATTTGGAAGAAGTACTTAAAGATAAAGCAATTTAATTCAAGTAAATATGGCTAAACAGTCGGCAATAGAGCAAGATGGTGTCATTGTAGAAGCATTGTCAAATGCAATGTTTCGCGTAGAATTAGAGAACGGACATGAAATTACTGCCCATATCTCCGGTAAGATGCGTATGCATTACATCAAAATTCTTCCGGGTGATAAGGTACGCGTTGAAATGTCCCCGTATGATCTGTCGAAAGGCAGAATTGCTTTTAGATATAAATAAAAAATAAACAGATATGAAAGTAAGAGCATCTTTGAAGAAGCGTACACCCGAATGCAAGATCGTCAGAAGAAAGGGTCGCTTATACGTGATTAACAAGAAAAATCCTAAGTATAAACAACGTCAAGGATAATTTATTATTTTTG
>JBJECC010000284.1:0-4205 GCA_051870655.1 Parabacteroides sp.
AGGAGAACCACTCCATTGGGGTGTCAAGTTCATGCTTTCCGACAATCGTTCCTGGATTACCCGTTTCGACAATGACAACAAGCTGTTGTCACAATATTACAAAGGGCAGGAGCTGGGTGAGATTTGGGGACTTCGAAGTGATGGGTTCTTCCAGACAGAGGCAGAGATCCAGCAATTGGATGAGACGGAGATCATACCTTGGGGTGCTCTGGAAATTGTACCCGGATGGCCCAAGTACAAGGATTTGAATGGCGACCAGCGTATTACCAAAGGGACCTCAGTGGATGATCCGGGTGACCTGACCATCATTGGCAACTCTTCACCCCGTTTCCGTTTTGGCTTCAACGTGAGTGGTGAATGGAAGGGATTTGATTTCTCCGCCTTCTTTCAGGGAATAGCCAAACGGGATTATTACCCGCTCAGTTACCTCTATTGGAGTTTTTATCAGCAGCCTTATGCAGGTGGTGCGGTACATACATTTGACTTCTACCGGCCGACAACCGATACGGAGATAGACATGGCCAAACATTCCCAGTCCTACCTGGATGCCGGATTGGCCAACCAGAATTTGAATGCACAGTATCCGGTGTTACAATGTTGGTTGGCTGACAAGAATTTGGGTACCAGCAGCACTTCGGCAATGGGACTTGCCATTCCACAGACGGGCTATTTGCTGAATGGAGCCTATTTGCGCGTGAAGAACATCACGTTGGGCTATACATTACCGTCGCAATGGACCCGGAAATTCTCTGTGGATCGTTTGCGTGTCTTCGTCAGTGGGGACAATCTTTTCGAATGGAGTGCTTTGAAGAAGTATTTCGATCCGGAGGCTGTGACCGATGCGTCGCAATACGGATATGTATATCCTTTCAACCGCCAATATTCATTGGGCGTCAATGTAACTTTCTAAACCAACAAATTTATCGAACGATGAAATTCAAGATCAACTATTTATGGGCTACATTACCCGTTGCGTTGGGAATGCTCTCTTGTAATGACAGCTTCATGGATCGTGAGCCGCAGACCGAGATCGGCGTCAGTAGCTACTTTAATACGGAAGAGGATCTGAAAATGTATTGCTACAACCTGTATGACTTCCCGACTCTTTATAATTATACAGCCGATGCAGGTACAGACAATCAAGCAACGACAGATATGGTGGAGGTGAAAAACATCATGCTTTCACCTACACCCAACTCTACCACGATCAATGCGGGTTGGGACTGGACTCAGTTACGTACCGTCAATCTCTTTCTTGACAATTGTGAACGGGCTGCTGTATCCGAGGAGGTCTTGTCCCATTATCAGGGAATCGCCCGTTTTTTCCGTGCCCGTTTCTATATGGATAAGGTGAAGACCTATTCCGATGTGCCTTGGTATGACAGGGCCTTGACTACTTCGGATGAGGATTTGTATAAAGCGCGTGACCCGCGTGAGGAGGTGGTCCGTCATATTTTTGAGGATTATACCTTTGCGGCCCAACATGTGAAGAGCCAGCAGGAGATGGGCGCTGTCAACAAATGGGTCGTATTGACCTATATGGCACGCCATGCTCTTTATGAGGGTACCTTCCGGAAATATCACAGTGAATTGGGGTTACAAAGTACGGCGAATGACTATTTGCAGATGGCGGCCGATGCGGCCCAACAAGTGATGGAAGAGGGTGGATTCAGTCTGTATTCGACTGGTAATCCGGATAGTGACTATCATGCGCTATTTGAAAGTGAGGATCTGACTGGAAACAGTGAGGTGATTTTAGGACGTTTTTATGATCGGAAAATCAGTAGTAACGGTTTTTGGGCCTTTATGTTCGGAAATTATATTCCCTGTCCGACCAAGGATTTGGTACAGAGTTATTTGATGAAAGATGGTTCCTGCTATTCTGCACAACCCGGTTACGAGACCAAGCAATTTGTGGAGGAGTTCCAGAATCGCGATCCGCGTATGTCGCAAACCTTGGCATATCCCGGTTGGGAGTTGGTGAACACCATGACATACGCACCGGGGGCCGGCGTGTATGTACAAAATCTGAACAAGAACTTTTCCGGTTATCATCAGATTAAAGGGTTTGTCAATAACAAGGATGAGGATTACTATTTGAGCATTGACATTCCGGTATTGCGCTATGCAGAAGTGTTGCTGACCTATGCGGAGGCGAAGGCGGAATTGGGTCAATTGACTCAGTCAGATTTGGATCGTTCGGTCAATCTGTTACGTGATCGGGTGGCTATGCCTCATTTGTCAATCAATCCTGTAGCAGATCCGGTACTGCAAAACCGATATCCTTTTTGTTCCGCAGTCCTGTTGGAGATCCGTCGTGAACGTCGTGTCGAATTGGCTTTGGAGGGTTTCCGTTTTGATGACCTGATGCGCTGGAATGCCGGTAAACTGCTGGAGCAAGAGCCGGAGGGTATCTATTTCCCTTCATTGGGCAAGTTTGATCTGACAGGCGACGGTATTGAGGATATCTATTTGATTCCCTCTTCGGAAGACATCCCTGCTGAGGCAGACAAAGAGAGCAACGCACTGGGTAAGAAATTGACCTATTATAAGACCGGTACCATTGATGACAACAACGCAACTGTCTATCTGAAGAATGGAACCAGTGGTAATATTCAGACGATTAAAGATATGGGTACTTTCATCGAACCCAAATATTATTATCGCCCGATTCCCAAGCATGAAATGGACCTGAACCCCAATTTGGGCCCTCAGTTGTTTGGATGGGATTAATCGAACAGTATCAATTATAATCACAAAAGATATGAAAAGAACAATTGTATGGATGGTGGCAGTTTTGTTGTGTGGTGCATTCCAAGCACAGGCACAAGAAACAGGTTTGCCGAAAGAGATCAAGGTAGGACACGAACGTGTGAAAACTCGCCGGAATCTTAGATTGCCGGAGATAGCCGATTATCAGCTGTTGAAATGTGACTTACATATTCATACCATCTTCTCTGATGGTATTGTATGGCCGACACTACGAGTTCAGGAGGCTTGGGAAGAGGGACTGGATGCCATTGCCCTCACCGACCATATAGAGGGACAACCGGCCCGTCAGCATGTGGAGAAGGGACATAACCATGCTTTTGAAGTGGCGGAAGAAGAGGCGGCCCGTCGAAATATTCTCTTGATTAAAGGTGGGGAAATAACCCGTTCGATGCCTCCTGGACATCTCAATGCACTTTTCGTGCAAAATGTGGATGCATTGGATCAGCCTGACTACCGCAAAGTCATTGAAGAGGCTCACAATCAAGGTGCCTTTATTGTGTGGAATCATCCAGGGTGGGGAGTGGATTCCATCATCTGGCATAAAGAGCATGAAGAGCTCTATCAAAAGGGTTGGTTGAATGGCATAGAAGTGTTCAACGAGTTTGAATGGTATCCTGTCGCACTCGATTGGGCACGCGAAAAGAATCTGACTATATTAGGGAACACAGATGTTCATGATGTGGTGGAGCGTCTGTATGACTTCCGGACCGTAGATCACCGTCCCATGACATTGGTCTGGGCCAAAGAACGTTCAGTCGCCGGTATTAAGGAGGCGCTTTTTGCCCATCGTACATTAATATATAGCTTTGATCTGCTGATTGGAGAAACAACCCTGTTGCAACAGTTCTTTGATGCTTCTGTCCATATCGGGCCTGTACACTATACTTCCGAGAAACGTTGTTATTTGGAAATCGAAAATCGTTCAGATGTACCGTTACATTTAATTAAACTGGATACCGATGCAAAAGGGTATCCAGAACGGATTGATATTCCCGGTGGACGAACACAGCTGGTAGTTTTACCTGCTAATCCGCATACGGTTTTGTATGAAGTGGAAAATTATTTGATCTCTTCTGCACAGAGGTTGCAAGTGAAAATGTTTTGAATCTCCTTGTTCCATCTCAATTGCTGTGGAAGAAGATTGATTTATCTGATTTTATAATCTTCAAATAATCAGATAGATGTAAAATGGGTGAGAAATTTCTTTGAAAAAAGTGGCGAAAATATTTGGTGGTTGTATTTTATAACACTAATTTTGCACCCGCTTTCGAGAGAGAGCGGCGGTTGAAAAGAAATTCTGAAAAAACTTCGAAATAAATTTGGAGGATATAAATAAAAGATATTATCTTTGCACCCACGTTTACTCAACGAACGAAACAAAGAGTTCTTTGAAAGAGATTACATAACAACAGGTAGTACAAGAGACGTAAAGA
>JBJECC010000285.1:0-4195 GCA_051870655.1 Parabacteroides sp.
AGCCTCGGCAGCGTCAGCAGCGTTCGTGCAACCCTTCTTGATCGCGATAGCGGCACCTACTACGTATGCCCAGCAAGCGTTCTCGAAACAGATCGGTTGAGTCTCCTTACACATTGTATAAGGATCGATACCCTTAGCATCGCAGATCGCCTTTGCGTCGTCGATGCCGTTGATACCATATTCGTTTAATACCGCGTTGATATGATCAATACGACGGTCATAACTTTCAAATAAAGCCATATTATATTTACTTTTTAAAATTCTTATTTACAAGGAATAAAGATATCAGAAAGTTGAAAACTAATACACCGCCACAGCAGCCGACGTAGAAGGCCAGCCAAGGTTTCTCAGGCTTCAGCACGAAGTAGGCGATCAAGGTCGCCACCGCCGTGAAGAGCGCCAAACCTATCAGGACGCGTGTGAAAGTTTTCTTATTCATGACGAGGATCGATATATTTTGCAGCTTCTTTGAAACGACCGTAAGAGCCCTTAGCCTTCTCCAGCGCCTCGTTAGCGTCCATACCCTTCTTCACCATATCCATGAACTTGCCCAGGTGAACAAATTCATAACCGATTACTTCATTGTCAGCGTCCAAAGCCATGCGTGTGCAATAACCTTCAGCCATTTCCAAATAACGAACGCCCTTGGCCAATGTACCGAACATCGTACCTACCTGGCTGCGCAGACCCTTACCCAGGTCTTCCAAGCTGGCACCTACAACCAGACCTCCTTCAGAGAAGGCAGACTGTGTACGGCCGTAAACGATCTGCAGGAACAATTCACGCATAGCTGTGTTGATGGCGTCGCAAACCAAGTCTGTGTTCAACGCTTCCAACAAAGTCTTGCCCGGAAGGATTTCAGAGGCCATAGCAGCAGAGTGTGTCATACCTGAACAGCCGATAGTCTCCACGAGTGCTTCCTGGATGATACCCTCTTTTACGTTCAGTGTCAGTTTACAGCCACCCTGTTTCGGCGCACACCAACCGATACCGTGAGTCAAACCGGAGATGTCGGTGATCTGAGTTGCCCGAACCCACTTTCCTTCTTCAGGAATCGGAGCACACTGGTGGTTAGCTCCCTTCTTCACAACACACATGTGTTGAACTTCTTGTGAATAAATCATAATCGCTAATTTATTATATTAAAATGATAATAAAACTTTGGCTTTTCTTGCTTTTGACGCTTTTTAGGCGTAAAACAGCACAAAGGTAAAATTAAAATTCATGCTCGCAACAAGCTGCTGCTTTTATTTTAAAATTTCTTCCAATTTGGCAGCGATCTCTTCACCATGCAACTTCTTGCAGAGGATGGTTCCGTCACGATCCACCAAGACTGTATGCGGAATGCTGTTCACGCCATAGAGAGCGGCACCGGCATTTTTCCAGCCCTGCAGGTCGGAAAGCTGTGTCCAGGTAATACCCAAATCCTTGACGCCTTTGGCCCATGCTTCGGCTTTGCTGTCGAGAGAGATACCCACAATCTCAAAACCTTTGCTCTTATACTTGTTGTAGGCTGCCACCAGATTTGGCATATCGGCACGACAGGGAGGACACCAGCTGGCCCAGAAGTCAATCAGGACAACCTTGCCATTGCCTACGAATTCAGACAGTTTATGCATTTCGCCTTTGGCATCTGCCATCTCGAAATCAAGGAACTTCTTGCCGACGGCCGAATTCTTCAGGATGTTGAGGTATTCAATCATTTTGTCGATGCCTTTCACAGACTTGAATGCCTCACTGGCCTGTGCCAGGATTGCCTCCTGAACCTCTTCATCGATTTCATACCGTGCATCGGAAAGGACTTTGGCTGCAATCTGCTTGTCGCTGTTCTCCTGGATGTAGGCGGTCAATGCCTGTACAGATTCTTCCCAAATGCGCTCAGCCTTGTCCATTGCCTCTTTTTTGACGGCTTCATCTTCGGATTGGAGGGATTCTTTCAATACATCTTCCTTTGCGCGAATGGCCTTGATCTGTTCCTGGAAGGCTTTGAACGCATCGTTTTCCGGTGTACCGGTCACTGCCGGGGCTGTACCGTCGAGGTGCGCTTGCAACTTGGCATTTTCCAAGGTGAAAACGGCTGTGTAGGGTTGATTCTCTCCGGCATTTACCCGTTGCATCTGACTTTCACCGACATTCAACACACATAGAAGGGGTGTGGTTTGTTCCCCTTTGAAAGAGAAAGTACCATTGGTGATGAGGGCACTGTCCATAGGAGTTTCTACTCCGTATTCATACAGATAAACCTGTTTTCCGTCAGCACCGTCCCCATCTACGGTTCCACTGATCACATACCCTGGCTTTTCACTGCAGGCCGTTAAGAACAGGGCTGCTGCAGCTATTGAAAAATACTTTTTCATTGTTTTGTTTATTAAGTCTATAGTCGTTTGTTTGATGGGACAAAGATAGACTTTTTATCTGTCATTTTTCAAATTTAGACCAATAATAGTAGGTCTCGTGGGAGAGCTCACTCTCCATGTGATAACGGGTAGAAGCAGAGACTTGGAAAAGATATCCCTGTTCTGTGTCCGGCGGAACCGGCAGATAGATTACGGTGTCATGGATACCGGTGGCGAGGAGACTGCGGGCAGACTGGGCATCCAGCCGTTTTTTTGTGGAATAGTAGAGCGTATAGGTCAGCTCTTCCGATTCGTCGGCTGGTTTGGACCAGGAGATTTTCAGTTCGTCGGCACCCTCTTTTTCCACTTTGGGGGCAATCGGCCGTGACGGTTTGCGATTGTTGAGCCAGGTGAGTGGGGGAAGTTGGGCCGGATAGCGATAATAGGTGTTGCGCAAGGTGTCAAGGATCCCTTTGGTATTGTGGATCAGGTTCCCGCATCGGAAATAGGTAGTACCGGCCACTCCATACGAACGGCCATATTCAATCTGGTCTGTAATATCCTGCAGACGCCAGTCCGACTCTTCCTTTTCCATCCGGTATGCACCGAGACCGGGCACAACCAACCGGTCATGGTTGTCTTCCATCCAATTGTCCACAAAAGGGTAAAAGTTTTTGTCCTGGTAATACATCATGGGGACAATCATGTCTTGCTTGCCCTGTTGCAGCCACTGCTTCGGATCTTGATAGACACTTTCGTAGGCTGTCCACCCGGCGTTGGGCACTTGTGGGATCCGGTTGTATTTTCCCAAAGGAGAACTGCTCACTTGTACCCAGGGTTTGAGTGACTTGACGGTGTCATAGATACGGTACACCAGCTGGTTGATGTTTTCACGCCGCCAGCTCGCCAACTCTTTTTTCTGTCCGTAGCGACGATAGCTTTTCTTGTCCGGGAAGGCGCTCGCCTGTTCCGGATAACGGATATAATCAAAATGGATACCGTCGATGTCGTAGTTGGAAACCAGCTCCTTGATCAGCGAGAGCAGATAAGTGGAGGTCTCCGGAATACCTGGGTCCAGATACCACTCTCCGTTGTGATGGATACAAAGTTTGGGATGTCTGCGTACGGGGGAGAGGCGGCCTTGTTCTTTGACCCGTTCGTCTGTCCCTAAAGGGAAAGTCACGAACCAGGCATGACATTCCAGACCACGTTTATGACACTCTTCGATGGCAAACGCCAGCGGATCATAGCCGGGTAAGATTCCATATTTTCCTGAGAAGGTGGGGGAGACCGGTTCAATGGAAGAACGGTAAATTACATCGCCCCGTTGGCGCACTTGAAGGAAGACGGTGTTGAAATTGGCCTCCTGCAATTTGTCCAGTATCTGGCACAATTCTTCTTGCTGCTCTTTGCGCCCCCGTTCTGTGGAGGCCCGATGACGGGGCCAATCCAATCCGTAAATAGTAGTCAACCACACGGCCCGGATCTCCTGTTTGGGATATTCCGGCTTTTCTGTGCCCCACAGATTCGTACAAAAAAACACAGACAATCCTAAAAAAAGGTACAATATTCTTATCATCTTTTTTCCTTTCGGACGCCAAAGATACAATAATTTGCCGTATGTTTGTGGAACAACTCATTTATTAATGAACATAAGGCTTATGAAACGTTTCTCTTTTCTCGCTGTATGCTTGCTGATGAGCGTGACAGCTTTTGCCCAACAGGCGTTGTGGGGTACACAAAAAATTGTATCGCCCGAAATCCATCCGGACAACCGTGTGACATTCCGATTCCTGGCACCTAAAGCGATTCGGGTACAAGTGATTGGTGACTTCTTGCCACCTGTAATGGTGGATAGA
>JBJECC010000286.1:0-4146 GCA_051870655.1 Parabacteroides sp.
ACTACCAAGAAACACAACAACTCACCATACACTGCTATCCGTGCTCTGTTCTAAGTATGGATAGCAGCTGCATGGGTATTCGCTGAATAGTTACCAAAAAAAAAATCCCCCGGAGGCATAACCTCCGAAGGACTCTTCTCTATAAAAAATATTTGATTACAAATTCGGGTTGATCTTACTCCATTCAGAGATAGCCGGTACAATATTCAATGTAACCAATTCGTCACGCATCTTGCAGAGATGAGCATAGCTGGCATCCAACTTGGCAATTTCTTCTGCGGTTCCTTCAGGAACAGTATAGTGACAACCTGTAGCATCAATTTTCGTGTTCATGGCCATCATGATGTGATCATACTTGTCTGTCTTCACATATGTACCAGCCGGATAACGGAATGTTTCACCGCCCATAGCTGAACGGATCATCTCAACTGACAGATAAGAAGGGCTCTGGAAAGAAGAGCGGCCACGCAACTTGATAATAGCAGCACCACCCTGCGTTACGTCCTTCTTCATCTGTTCCCATTCTGCTTCGGGGAATGCATCTGTACCAATAATCTCAGTCAAAGCCTTACCTGCCACTTTCACAGCGCTACCGAATACAGCCATCTGCTCGCCGTGACCACCGTATGTAGCACAACCTGTGATTTCACTCTGCATAACACCAAACTTCTTAGCCAATGCGCTCTGCAGACGAGTTGAGTCCAAACCTGCCAATGTAGTTACCTGGCTCGGCTTCAAACCTGAATACAACAGCGTTACTAAACCAGTCAAATCGGCCGGGTTGAAGATGATCACTACATGTTTCACATCCGGACAGTATGTCTTGATGTTCTTACCCAATTCTTCTGCAATCTTGCAGTTACCAGCCAACAGATCTTCACGTGTCATTCCTTCCTTACGGGGAGCACCACCTGAAGAGATGATATACTTTGCATCTTTGAAGGCTTCTGCTACATCTGTCGTAGCTGTAATGTTCACCTGATCAAAACCACTCTGACGCATCTCTTCAGCTACGCCTTCGGGTGAAAACACATCATACAGACACAAATTTGTAGTCAAACCCATCATCAATGCTGACTGTGCCATGTTTGAACCGATCATACCGGCAGCACCTACAATCACCAATTTGTCATTAGTCAGAAAATCCATAATCGTTATGTATTTTAAAAGTTACGATAATCTTTATCATTAGCGAAGCAAAGATAGGCAAAAAGCCTCCAAACTCCCAACTATTATGCAAAAGATTACACGAGTTTTTTATCCTATTTTTCTTACGTGACCACTATTTTACTCTACATAGAGTACCAACCCCTTCAAATACTCCCCTTCCGGATGATAAATATTGATCGGATGGTCAGCTGGTTGGGTCAACTGATGCAAAATACGCACACTACGTCCGGACTGGGCAGCCGCACTGAACACGGCTAAACGGAAGTTTTCCTTGCTCACCACTTGCGAACAGGAGAATGTAAACAGGATACCCCCCGGACGAATCTTCTCAAATGCAATGGCATTCAATTTCCGATATCCTTGCAAAGCATTTCGCAACACATCCTTATGTTTGGCAAATGCCGGTGGGTCCAAAATGATCAAATCATAATTATGCCCCATCTGTTCCAAATATTTAAAGGCATCTTCTGCATAGGCCGCATGACGAGGATCCCCCGGAAAGTTCAATTCCACATTCTTGTTGGTCAATGAAATGGCTTTTGCCGAGCTATCGACGGAATGCACCACTTTGGCACCACCACGCATGGCATAAAAAGAGAAACCTCCCGTATAGCAAAACATATTCAAGACAGAACGGTCTTTTGCATACTGCTGAAGCAGTTTGCGATTTTCACGCTGATCCACGAAAAAGCCAGTCTTCTGCCCCTTCTGCCAATCCACATAAAACTTCAACCCATTCTCCAACGCAATATTGTCTGCATCATTTCCCAACAGATACCCGTCTTCGCTTCCCAAATTTGCTTTGTAAGGTAATGTAGCTTCCGATTTATAATAGATATTCTGCAATGAATCTCCCAACACACGCTTCAAAGCGGCTGCAATGGCATGACGGGCATGATGCATTCCGACAGAGTGTGCCTGCATCACGGCCGTGTGTGCATACACATCTACCACCAATCCCGGCAAATTATCGCCCTCCCCATGTACCAGACGATAGGTGTTATTGTGTTCTACTTCTGCTAATCCCAACGTTCTGCGGATCGCATAGGCCGTACGGATGCGTTCTTCCCAAAAAGCATCATCAATTGTCTGCGGTTTGAACGACAAGACTCTGACAGCAATGCTTCCGATCTGATAGTGTCCGACAGCCAGAAACTGACCGGCTGCCCCATACACCTCTACCAGTTCGCCCTCTTCCGGCTTTCCTTCAATATGTTGGATAGCACCAGAAAAAACCCACGGATGAAAACGCAACAACGATTCCTCCTTCTTCGACTTGAGATATACTTTGCAAGGATACATAAGCGTATAAGTATCAAATTGTTAATTCCTTATTATAAATAAGATGATAATAAATCTTCAAACAGGCCCACGCATCCAAAGCCGCGTACTTTTGCTGAGCATCGGTCAGGGCCTTTGCATCCCAGTTCGTGAGCCGCTGTGTTTTGGAGATTTTCTTATTGAAAATAATGGCATAGATCTTCTGCAGGCTGGCCTCCTCGATACCAAAATCGACAACCAATTTCTGCAAATCCAAAAATCCATTCAGTTCCGTATCACTCCGATTGTGAATTGCATTAAAATCATCTTTCAATGAAAGACCTATTTTCAAGATCTCACCGTTTTTCAAGAAATCCTCCAAGATTTTCGGTATATTAATGTAATTCAAGCGAAAGAGAAAACAGGTATCCGGTGTGGAAATCTGCATCAACGAGATTTTGAAGCGCCAGCCCTTTTTAAAGCTTGGACGTGTCTCTGTATCAAAGCCCAGTACCTTGAATCCATGCAGGTATTCGACAGCTTCACGAGCCTCTTCTTCCGTCGTGATCGTGATAATGCGTCCCTGAAATACCTCCACCGGTAATGTAGCCAGCTCCTCCTTGGTAATCTTATTTGAATATTGTTGTATCATTCTATGGTATTGTTCCTTTCAATCATGTCCTCATTACTATAGCGAACCGCATGCAATGCCTTAAGCGCATTAAGCAACTGCTGTCCCCAATAGTTCTGAAAATTCTGCCGACACAGACAGACTGCAGCCCGCATCAGCGTTTCATTACCCTGGCGAAATAATGAAATAAAATTACCCGTATCTTGATAGACATCAGCCAAATTCTCTGAAATGAAAGCAGCTATCGGTGTGTCACTATAGGGCATGTCCGGATGGAAGGTCTCTAAATAAGAATCTTGTTCGCCCAACAAACCTGCCACCCGCACACGCACGTTTTCGTACATTTCTTCCGTAACGCTGAGTTCCAACTCTTCGTCCGACTCCATGTCCCATGCAGGTAATAAGGCAGCCTTCAAGTAAAGCAGAGGCAACAGTTTTGTCGCTTTGTCTGCAAAATCAAACCGTTCTTGCTCCCCCGCTTTCTCAACGAATGAGCAAAATTCCAGTGCGACTGTCACAAACTCCAAGACGTCATGTTCATAAATTGGATTGTTTTCTTTTCCCATGCTTCGCATCCATTTTTTATACGGCTGCAAATGTACAATAAAAACAGAACCTTTGAAAAAAAGCGGGACAATTCTCCTGTAATATTTTTTACAAAAGAGTTGTCCCGCTCTTATCCACCTCTCTACTCAAAGTAATCTACACGCCTCATTTCTACACTGTCAACTGGTAATAGACACCATTACCATTTTTACTTTGAATGATTTTGCAATCACGCAACAACTGGGCGAGTGCAAGACAAAGTTCCGTACTTCCCAACTGAGTAAATCGCTCCAGCTCGTTAAAAGAACAACGATACACGGAACTTATCACAGAATAAACCGCTTTACTGTTTTCTCTAATCACATCCAAATTCATCATCGCTTCTCAATATTATTTGGTCCAAGTTCATTTTTCAACTTTTGTACTCTAATAACGAAAAGGATGTCAGATTTGTTTTGATCCTTCATATTAATTAGGAGGATTTTTTATTCTTCTACTAAATACGTGGCAAGACGAATGGTATGGCAGGCCACCAAAGC
>JBJECC010000287.1:0-20940 GCA_051870655.1 Parabacteroides sp.
CACCAAACCATTCAATGATATCCTCTAACTCGATCTCTTCGCCGGCCGGGATCGTTACACTGTGATAGAAGTTCTCTCCATCCTCCCCTTCATTGGCGCGCAAGACGACATTGATTTTACCATCGAAATCCCGTTCGCCAATATTCTTCAAGTGGTAAACAACCGGATACTCTTCAAACAGCAATAGGGTGTCCGGCAGTGCAATCTCCTGTGTGAGGACGATCTCTGCTCCTTTCTGTACTTGAATCTCTTTCACTTCGGAGAGATTGCGGGCAGACGGAGTCATGATGAAGAACTTATAGGTACCCGCTTTCGTCAGATTGAGCGGCATGGGGGCAGTGACTGTCTGCGGCTTTTCCGTGAGCAGCACGTCGTCCAACTTGTAATAGGAGGTATCTGTCTCATTTAAAAAGACAGCCACGAATGAGGTAAGCGACATACCGGAATGATCGGATGTTACGGAGAAGGTCACCTCGGCCGATTCGCCTGTATAGACTGTTGTGGGCAGATCCGTGATCGTGATGTCCATGGAGACCTCACGTGCTTCGGCCACATAACCTGCTTCCTTGCGGACCAAATAGAGCACTTGTTCCTTGTTGTCAAAGATACAGATCTGGATCCACTCGTTACTCATGCGTTGGAAAATAGCCAGGGCATACTCCTCTTGGTCCAGTTGGCTGTATTCCGGGAAGGGGATCCGGAGCGTATCCGATTCGTGATTCTGATCCGGCGTGAAGGTAAAGTCAATGGTATCTGATAGGATCGGTTCCACGTCACCGGCTCCCACCAAGGCAAACATCAGCTGGCCGGTTTGCAGACCGCTGTGCAGGGAGGCCAGGACAATCTCCATGCAGGGAGTCTCTCCCGTCGCGTCAATTGCCACATCACTCAACAGGATGGTCTCCTGATTGATAGGTGCCATGGTGTTGGGACAGCAATCGAAGATACCGACCTGATGGATATTCATCTTTTCGTATGTCAACAGGGAGGCCAGCTGGAAATAGCCATCTTCTAGGCCTTCCCATCCCCAGTTGAAGTGGAAGAAACCCTCTCCTTGATAACCGTCCAACAGGAAGATGTGACCGCCTCCCATACTGGCATAGGGCATCGGACGGCCGGCAGCCAACTGACGGTAGATTTTCTCGCTCCAGACACGCAAAGGATATTGCCAGGCCTGTGCATAGGTCGCCCGACCACCATAGTCTGCCACGCGCGACATTGTGTTCAGCACATTATAAGCATCGATGCCTGACAGTTTCACTCCGTAGTCAATGTGCATGGCAGCCCCCGTGTATTTCATCAGTTTGGCCACCTCATTGCCTTCTGCTTCCGTGAACGTTTCCTTTTTGTAACTACGTTTCAGGAGCGACCAATCCACCGGAGAGTCAAAGGTGACAGTCACTTCACGGTTGATTTTATTCTTGTCTTTTCCATCACCGGAAAACCAGGTCTCCTCCTGTACCTTCCAGTTCTGGTATTGATAGTAGTCCATGATCTGGGCAAACATCGTGGCGGGGCAACCTGTCACGGTCTGTTTCCCGTTCAACTCCGGTGTCTGCCGGTTGTAGGGATCCTCTTGTCCCCATAGGGAGGTGATCAACGGCTCGACCGGTGTCCAGTCCGGATTGTAGGAGGGCTCTGGAGTGGAGGTAGCGATCGTCGTGTTGTCTGCCCGCGTTTCTGCAATCTCCACGGCATATTGGCGGAGCATCGCCCGCATGCCTTCCGGCAGGTCGTTGATGTCCAATGTGCCCTCATGGCCGTAGGCCAATACTTCGTGTGCCCGTTCGTCGCCGGCGGCAATCACATATCCGCCTTTGCCGGAGTTGAAGGCATAGAGCAGCGCCTCGCCATTGTCGGCTGCACGCAGTGTGGCTTGTGCGTCTAATTGGGTCGTGTCGCTCACGGCGAAAGCCAGTTGCAATTCATCTGCGGAACGCAATCCGGTCTGCCGGTTCAAAAACTGTTGGGCCGTTTGACGGGCCTGATCGACTGAAATCTGTTGGGCTTGCAGTCCTCCAAAGGCGAAGAAGCACAAACTTGCCATTAAGAGAAAGTGTTTTGTCCTCATGTGCTGATAAATGAATAGTTAGTAATAATTCGTGTCAAATATAAACGATATCTTTGACATAACGGCTACAAACGGGTTCGGTTTACGGCTGGAAGCGCGACACACCCCTCAGCCAGTCATGCAGGGCACGAGTATGCGACGCATTGCACCCGATGATGTGCGTGTTGCCGTCGGGGGACAGCGTGAAAAAGGTGGTTCCGTCGTCCGCAATGGAGAGCGTGCCCTTTTCCGTACAGTCGAAAATCGTTTCTCTCAGCATGACATGGGCCACGACCAGCGCATCCCACCAGTACTGCCCTATGTCACCGATAGCCCATTCGTTATAGCGGGAGTAGATCTGATAGAGCGGGCTGTCGGGTTGCCAGGCATAGTCTTCCAGGATCTCGTCGTGGTTGGAAGGGAATTTCATTCCCTCTTCTAAGGGCAGCAGATGCAGTTCTGTCGGCCAGTTCTCCAATACCTTTTTGGCCATGGGGATATCACCCGCCACGTTGTATTCGATCGAGAGAAACTCCACGGCTCCCGGTGTCGAGGAGTAGCGGAGCGGAACGGGAGTAAAACAACCGCCCATGGCTTCGAGGCTTCTCACCTTCTTTTGGATCAGCTCGCGGCCTGTCAGAGGTGAATACTCGTCGGCGGAAGAGTCGAGCAGCTGCCCCAGATTGGTGTATTTCCCGATGCAGGCAATCACGACACTGTTGTCTTCCGCACCGGCCAGCAGCTTGCGATAGAGCTTGTAGGCGGGCAGCCGCTCCTCCAACGGGATGCCTGTGGAGGGGAACAGCGCCGTGCCGGTATGTCGGAGCGAATCGGCCAACTGGTAGTAAGGAACGATTTCAAACAGCTTCTCCTCGCCCGACAACAGACCCAACGGTACATCGTCGGCCTTATAGTGGTGCAGCATCTGGTCGGCCAGTTTCCGCCCCAGGTCCAACTGCATGCTGGTCATCATACCGATGATCCGGCATTCCCCCAAGCTTTGGATGTAGAACAGGGCTTGAATGGCCAGCAGGTCATCCGTGCAGTTACCCAGGTCCGTATCCAGAATCACCTGTGGGGGAGGAAGCTCCTCTTGTCTGGGTAAATTGGTGTCTTCATCCTCTTCGCAGGCCGTCCATGTCAGCAAGAGAGCTCCGATTAAGGAAATCCGCCATAGTGGGGTGAGCCATTGAGTTAGTGTGAATTTCATGCGCTGTCATTTTTTTAGTTACTCCGACAAAAGTAGCTATTTTGTTATTCCCTTTCCTACTCAAAGGAAATTTTTTGTTTCAGCACCCTTCTGTCGGAGTCTGTCAGTCCCTTTTCGACGATAGATAGGAAGAGATAAAGGAGGCCAGGATGAGCAGTGTCGTGACGAACTCCGCCACAGGCATGGCAAACCATATCCCTTTGCTGTGTAGCCACAGTGGAAGCAACAGTAGTAAGAAAAATTGAAATCGGCTACAATCGGATTTTATAAACCTCCGTTTTACCGTCTGCTGTTTCGATCGCCACGACATAAATGCCGGCGGGCCAAGTGGAAGCATCGATTCGTGCCTCTGTGCCTTGCAGCGGACCGGAAGCGACGGTGCGTCCCTGCCAGTCATATACCTGGAACTGGTGTAAAGGCTTGTCGGAGCGGATCGCCAACTGACTGCCCTGCCATTGGAGTGTCAGCGCGGAGGCCTCCACGGAAGCGACGGAAGTGGGACGTTCCACAAAGACTACCTTCCGTTCAAAAGGTTCGCCGGAGCTCATGTTCAACTGCCAGTTCTTGTCCTGTGCCACGAAAAGCCGTACAGGCAGTGCGGCAGAGGCCTGCACGCCTCCGGTGTAGGTCAGTTCTGCTCCTACGGCCAATGTCCCCTCCTGCGGACGGATGTAGTAGGGCGTTCCGTCCCCTTGATCGACTCCCATGCTGAGGTTTCCCTGGAAGGGCTTTGTCCCGGCATTCTTCACACGGAAGGTAAAGACGTGATTCTCGCCCACATAGAGGGTGTCGGGGATCTGCGGTACCTGCGTGAGTACCAGCTCCGGTCCTCGGGCGATGGTGACCTGCACCGTATCACTGTATTCGTAGGTGTCGTTCTCCACATAGAGTTGGTAGGTCTGTCCCGGGATGGCTTTGTCCGGTACCTGCACAGGCAGTTTCACCTCACAGCTCCCGTCACTCACCAACAGTGTCGTGGCCGCCAGCGTGAAAGTGTCGGTTTCGTTGAAAAGAATGGGACGGAAGTCGAGCGTAGGCATGCCGATGGTGTAGTTGGTCAGCTTCAGCGAGAGCGTGTCGCAACTCCGCGTGAAGAGCTGCAGTGGATGATCCGTGATGGACATGGCGACCGATGAGGGGAGCCAGTAGCGTTCGTAACCTGTTTTTCCCTTGACGAGGTAGGGATTCCATTCGAGGGTACTGAGGACCGAGATTTCGGCAAGATCCTCGTCAAACAGCTGCCAGACCACCAGCATATAGTAGTCTGCGGTCAGTTGCGTATATTGCGGGAAGGGTACCCGGATGGTGTCTGACTGGTAATTCTTGTCGGGCGTGAAGGAGAAGCTGACCGGATCGGTGAGGATCGGCTGTTTCGCCCCGTAGCTGTAAAGCGCCAAGCACAACTCCCCCTGCTGTGGCTGCGGATTGAGGGAGGAGAGTACCACGTTCAGGGTCGAACGGTTTCCCTGTGCGTTCAGCGTGATGTCGTCGAACAGGAGCGATTCGTGCAACAGGGGTTCCATCGTGGCGGGGCAACAGTCGAAAATCCCCACTTGATGGAGGTGCATCTCCTGCTCCGGCAACAGGGCAGACAGGAGGAACTGGCCATTCGCATAACCGCCCCAGCCCCAGTTGATGTGGAAATAGCCCTCACCGTCGTAACCGTCGAGCAGGAAGATGTGGCCGCCGCCCAGGCTGGCATAGGGCACGGGACGTTTGGCCGCCAACTGCTGGTAAAGCATGGAGTGCCATTCCTCCAAGGTGTGTTGCCACAACTGACGGAAGGAGGCGTGAGGCCCGTAGTCTGCCACGCGGTACATGTGCTGCAGCACATCCCACGCATTTATTCCGGAGACGGACAGCCCGTAGCTCGTGTGCATGGCCGCTCCGGCATACTCCATCAGCTTGGCCACCTCAGCCGCTTCAGTTTCCGTATAAGATTCTGTTTCGTAGTTCCGCTTCTGCAGGTTCCAGTTGACGCTGTCCGTAAACTGGACGTTGATCGTGCGGTGGAGGTAGCTGCTCTCTCCCTCGCTGCCGGAGGTCCAGCTTTCCCGGCTGACTTTCCAGTTCTGATAGCGATAGTAGTCCATCAGCTGTGCCATGACAGTGGTGGGACAGCCCGTCAGGCAACGCTTCCCTTGCTCCTCCGGCATCCGTCCGTTGTAGGGGGCACTCTGGTTCCATTCGGAGGTGATGAGTGGCGCTATCTTCTGCCAGGAGGAATCGTAGGAGGTGCTACTGCTCCGCAGAGAACCGGACGGGGTCACGGGCTGTTTCGTCCGTGCCTGTGCGATCTGCACGGCATATTGCCGGAGCCAGTCGCGGAAACTGTCGGGGAGATCATCGGGAAGCAGGGTGTGAACCAGGTCATAGCCCAGCACCGGATAGGCCCGCTCGTCGGCGGATGCAATGACAAAGCCGCCCGATTTCCGGCCAAAGGCATAGAACAATGCCTCCTCAGCCTCTGCCGATGCAGCACGGAGCGAAGAAGCCGCTCCCGCATCCAACTGGGTGGTGTCTGTCACGGTGAACAACAGCTCCAACTCCGAAGCGGAGATGGCTGTGCGTAACTCTTGTCGGCCGGCCAGAAACTCTGCGGCCCGCTGCTGTGCCTCTTGCGGGGCGATCCACTGGGCCGAAGCGACAGGAGCGACGGCCAGAAAGAGAATCACTTGAAATAGATAGGTCCAATTAAGTCGCATATACGATAGATTCATTCGGTTATACAATCGTTTTTATATCTTTCCCTTACTGAGCCAACGAGAAGCGGAGACTGATGCCATAGTTGGAGTTGGAAGTGGGGAACGATGCGCTCGACACCAACGGATTGTTGATCTGGATGTCGTAGAAGGCCCGCACCGTGAGTGCCCGGCTCAGTCCGTAGTCTGCCGAGAAGGAGATGGTCTTCGCCACATTGCCGCTGGTGGCCTGTGTCAGTTCCTCCTCGATCTTGCGGATGAGCGACTGCGTCTTCCGATAGGAGAAATCCAGCTTGACCGTAAGGTCGTTGCTGAAGTTCTGGGTCTTCTTGGTCTTCAACACCTTGTTGAACTCTGCAAACTTATAGCCCAAGCCCACCACGAACTCATTCGTGACCGCCTCCACGATCTGCACGGAGGAGACGTTGAGGCTCAGATTCTTGTTGGTCCGATACTCCACCTTGCCGGTGACGTTCGTGAGCGACACGGCATCCACGCCCACCAACGGGCTGAAGGCCTCCGTGAGGCTGACCGAAGCAATGTCATACATGGAAGAGGGAATGGGCGATCCCTGTGCATCCTGCGTAAAGCCGAGTCCGCCGCCGGCATCCACCCAGTTCATGAATGACGAGTAGTTACCCACGCTGTAATTGCAACGGTACTGATGGTTCAGCGTCATGCTCTTGAAATATTTCTTGACAAAGGGGATGCGGATCAGGCCGTCGTAGGTCACCTTCCAGTTCGGGAAGAGGCTGCGCAACGTCGGGAAGGGCGAGAACGAGACGCTCTTCGCATCCTGTCCTGCATAAGCCGACAGGAAGGCGGGGATCAGGACATCTGCCGAGTTGCGGCTCACGGCACCCAGTTCCGGATTGTAGTCCAGACCGGAGACGGAAGAGTTCTCCAGGAAACCGCTGTTCGGATAGGAGACACCCTGATAGGCACTTTGCAGACGGTTGGCAATGATCTCCCGGCTCTCCAGGAACTTGCGGAAACTCTTCGACTCATAACCGTTCTTGGCATTGCCGCTGCCCCCGAAGAGGCCGCCCAACATGGTCATCGAGTAACTGCCGGTCTGCTGTTCCGGCATGCCGCTGTACATATATTGGATCTCCGTGCTGCGGGTCTCCACACGGTTTCCCGTCAGTTCGATCTTCAATCCGGCCAACGGTTCCAAGGAGGCACGGACATTGAGGGTTGTCGAGTAGTCCATCATGGCCGGCGTGACATTGTCGGTGCCGTTGACTAACCAGCCCTTTTCCCACGCCTCATCAATGAAGCTGCGGTTGACGGCACCGAAGGCAAAGCCCAGGCCGGGAGCCAGATTGCCGGAACGCTTCTGTCCGAAAATGTCACCGATCTCCGGCAGGTAGCCGGGCAGCATCATACCGTCGCTCTTGGAGTACTGCACATTGATGCGCCGCACCATCATGAGGAAGCGGGTCGTGTATTCCAACGCCTGATTCAAGCGCTGTTCCGTGCCGATAGGACCCGGATAGATGGTCAGTTTCAGGTGGGCCGTGTCCTGATTGAGAATGCGGATCTGTGCATAGTTGATCGGCTTGAATTTGATGGCATAGCTCTTGCCGTCCGCACCGATCGCCCGCACACGCACCTTTTTGGTGAACATGCCGTGCTGCACGATGACACCGCTGTCGGGACTCAGCTGGATCTCCTTCTCCACCTTCACCTCCTTTTTCTGCTTCTTCGTGTCGCGTTGGTTGTTCTGGTTCGTCCGCGAGGAGGAGGTGAACTTCTGGTTGATCTTCTTGAGATACTTGTTCTTGTTGTAGAGTGTCTGGAGGTTGAAGCTGCCCTGCCAGTCAATCATCCGCTGATTCTTGATGGTGTTACCGATCACTTTGGAGGTATCGGCCACGACCGCCCCACGATCCCAGTTGTAGGTCGCGTTGTAGGAGAGGGAGCTGTTGACCCAGTCGAGTACCGGAATGTATTGCAATGGCATGTTCCAGGTCACCTGGAATGTCTGGTCGTAGGCCATCGGTGTACCCAAGTCGCGGATGCTCTGGCGCACCGAGTCTTTCCACACGGCATATTCGTCCGGATTCTCCTTCTTGTTGACCCGCACGTGCGGCTCTTCGATGCGGGCCTGTGTGCCCGACGTGAAGTTTATGCTCAAATTGTTGGTCAAGTCCCACCGGAGGCTGAAGGCACGGTCCCACAGGAAGTTCTGGCTGATCGAAGGCTTCAGGCGGCTCTCCGCGGAGGTGGAGTTGGTCAGGTCGCGCAGCAGCAGCTCGTAATAGTTGCGCATCATCGACGTCTGGAAACTGATGTTCGACGGCACGTAGTTGAGGCTGAACTGCTTGATGTATTTGGTGTAGCCATTGTTCTGCTTCACCTTCTCGAAGGGACGGAAAGGCCGTACGTACGGCGTATAGTTGTAGGCGAAGTTACCCCGGTAATCCTTGGTCGTCTCGTAGTCCGTCTCCGGGTTATGCTTGCTGTTCTCGCTGTAGGAGTAGCTGAACGAGAAGTTGGCCGGATCGTAAGGCATCGGATTCTTGCTGCGGATATCGACCTTCACATTGTTGAAGGCCACGCTCTTGATGACGGTGCGCTCCTGTGCATAATCCTTGATGGAGTCCTTCTCGGCCTGCGTCTCTACGGCATCCAGGGCATCCGACAGTTTGATGTCCTTGTTGAGCGGATCGTAGTCGGGGCTGATCACCTCTTTGGAATAGGCATAATAGAAGGGGATGCTCACTTTGGCCTTCTCCGGGAAGAACTTGCCCAGCTCGATGGAGGTGCTGACGCTGTATTGCGAATAATCTTCCATCCGCCGTTCGGCGAGGGACTGATCCAACGCACCGAAGCCCGCCGTCTCGATGCGTCCCGTCAGATTCACGGTGCCCAGATCGGAGAGTGCCACGTTCAGGCTTCCGTTGGCCGCCCAACCGCCCGACTCGTTGAAGTCGGTCAGACGCAATTCGTTGACCCACACCTCCGCACTCTTCATCTCCTTGGCATTGTTGCGTACACCGATCATGATGGTCTTGACCTCTGCCAGGCTGGGGTTCCCGACAATGGTGATCTGGTTGCGTGGGTTGTCCTCATCGTTGATGGAATAGGGAGTCGAGTAGGTGATGCCTCCTTCTCCGCCCCGCTTCTTCTTGTTGCGCTCCAGCTTCAGGTCGGTGAGCCGTTCGAAAGCGAAGTTGATCATGTTCTCCTCCGGCCACACCGCTTCACGGTCGGCCGTGTTGTACTGGTCGTAGTTGGAGCCCTTGGAACGCCAAGGCGTCTTCTTCAAAGGCACCGAATATTCATAGTAATTGTTCTTGTAGTCCGAACCGAGACGCAGGAACACCTCCATGTCGCCGTCGGAGAGGTTACTCTCCTCATCGGCTGCCTCCGCATGGACGAAGAGTTGGATGCGCTTGTATTGCCGCAAGTCGTAGCTGGTTGTCTTGTAGATGGCACGGGCATCCTGCGAGGCCAGGTTCTCCACCTTCAGCGAAAGGGCCTGCTCGTTCTGCTGGCGCAACTGGGGCTGGCTCGGGTCCGTCACACGACTGACACCCGGAGGTAACACATAGGCCACCGGCACGCGGTCGCCGTTCTCCTCGATATTGACTGTCGAGACGGTCAGCACACCGGTCTGTGCCGGATTGGCGTTGGCGGCAGCCAGGTTCTTCTCATAGGCACGCCACTCGCCCCGCACCAGTTTCAAGGTACCGAAACGGAGAATCGTCTGCTCCTTGAAGCCGGTCATGTACATACGCATGAAGCGGATCGTCTTGAAATCGCTGATCGAACCGATCTTCCGTGTATATTGCTTGACAGGAATCTTGAAAAGATACCAGCGTACGGTCTCCGGACTGGGCTTGTCGTTCGCCAATTGCGGGGTCGATTCACGCACGTCGGCAATGAAGCCATCCTTGTTGGCTGCCAGATCCTCCGGCCGCAGGGAGATCTTGTATTCGAAATATTTTTCTGTCTCGTTCAGGGTATTGTCCTGATTGATGTCCTCCACGTCGGGCAATGTCTTGGAGGCCGACGTGTAACGTCCGGTCGATTCGTTGGAGTTGTCCTCCGTGCCGTTGTACCGCTTGTAGCGGGTCAGGATGTCCGCCTCCATCTCGTCCCACTCCTCGTTGCGGAAATAGCGGAACTTGTCGGTGGCCGGGTCATTGAAGGGCGAGAGCGGATCGTTCAACATCTGCGTATAGGTCTCCCCGGAAAGTTTCGTCTGCAATTTTTGCAGGAATTCGGCATAGGTCGGGAAACTCTTCTCCTCTTCCGATGACAGACCGTTCAGACCCACATCCTGCAGCTCGCGGGCCCCTTCGGTGTTGTCGAAGGCATAGACCGTGCTCTGCTGTGTCGGCACCTTACCCCAGATGGTCGTCGTCACCTTGCTCTCATCGCCGTCGATGGGCAATCCGTTCTCGAAGAACTTCTTCTCATCCTTCAGGATATCTTCGGATATTTCACCCAGGTTGAAATAGAGGTCACCGCCCTGTGAGGTAGGATTATAGATGTAGGGATCCATCACCCAGAACTCGATATATTCGATGTTCGCCGTCTCAAAATCGCTCTGCTCGATACGGCGCATCATACCGCCCCACCGCTTCTCCGGCTCTTGCAGGGTACCGTCGGCATTTACCCGGTCGGCATCCAGGTTGTAGGGACCGCGTTCGTTGGGATAATAGGCCATGTTCAGCACTTGAATCAGGTTGGACTCGTTATAGCTCTGTTGGCGGTTCGGATAGAGCTCCTCATATTTCACCGCCCGCACATAATGGTTCGACAGATCATCTTTGGTGATGTATTTGGGCAGCAACGATGAGTTCTGGCGGGTGAACATACCGTCGATGTAATACCATGCCAACAGGGCACGGTTCTTGCCATAATCCACATCATTCACCTTGCTCGCTTCGGGGAAGAGCGGAGACACACCATCGTCGAACGGGGTGCTGGCCAACTGCCAGGAGTAGGGGTTGGTCAGGTCAAAACTGCTCTGGGTGGATTCGAAGTCGTCCAAATAGGAGTAGCCGCCGGAATATTTGTTCTCGTAATGTCCGGCAATCAGGTGGGCGAACTCTGCATTCAAGGAGATCTGGCTGGGCTTGGTCAACGTCAGCAACGGCAGTTTGTCGAACAGATTGGTCAGCCACTGGCTCTCTGTCTTGTAGGAGGCATTGAGACCCCACAACGTATTCTTGACCGACTCGTCGCCCATGACGGTTTTCGTCGTGATAGGCATCTCGGAGAGGTGCATGATGGTTCCACCCAAGGAGAAATCCTTGTTGAACTGATAGTTCAAGTCCAGTCCCATCATGGTCTTGCGCTGCATGTTATAGACCGACTGATTCTCCAATGAGACACTGACCGGCGTACCGGCCGCGATGATGCTCTCGTTCAGGATGGTCACGACACCCGATGTGTAGTCCACCGTATAATCGACATTTTCCGTCAGTGTGGCTCCCGCCGCCGTCACCTTGACAGATCCACGTGCCACATTGCTGGCTCCTAACTGGATTTCCGAACCGGAAGAGGCTTTGTACTCACCGGTCAGGATGAACTTGTTCTTTTCGGCATTCTGCTGGGCGGCTGTCCGGGTCGTATCATACAGATCCTGATAGATGTATTTGTCGGCCAGCGCACCATTGCCCAATTTCTTCCGCAAATAGGATCCGAAAGGCTCTACAGAGGGGAAGATGATGCGGCCCGTCTCACTCTGCACGGTCGCCCCCTCCACAAAGTCAAAGAACCCGTCAGGATAAGGTTCGCTCTGCGAATCCAGGTTATCCAGATTGAGGATGGTCAGGAAGGTCTCGTTCTTCAACGTGCCCTCCGGCATATAATTAATGTAAGTGCCGGTCGTATCACTCTGGTAGGAGATGTCCAACTTGAACTTCTCCTTTTGTACGTTGTAGGCTCCCAACGAATAGATGTTCTTCATCATCAATTTCCAGAAGGGCATACTGGGCGACATGGTCGTACCCTTCAGCAACTTGATGTACAAGCTGGCAGAAGGTGTGGAAGAATTGTCGGTCGAAAATTCACCCACCTGATAGGTCTTGCCGCCATACGTGTAGCTGAAAGCCACACCCAACACCTCATCGGGCTGCAACTGCGACTTCAACGAAATGTAACCCAACTGTTTGTTCAGCGTATATTCCGATTCACTCAACAGACGGGCACTCTCTACTTTCTCGAAATCCACACTCCCTTCAAACTGGCCGCTACCGCCCAGCTCCTGAGTGACCCGGTTGATGTCGCGGGTCTCTGCATATTGCTGTACGAGCGTTGTATAAAGCGAGTTGGCCGTATTGTAGGGAATGGCGTTCGGATTGCCTCCCGCTGGTGTGACTGTCCCGTTGTGAATCATTGTCGGCTCTGCCAGATCGGAGAAGGCAATGATGTTGCGGGCCTGGTCGTAGTTACTCTGCTTATTCGTGACCCACACCTCGATCCGGTTGATCAGCACCGGTGTGGAAATGTAGGTCAGATTCTTCATCGATTCGTCGAAGTGGTCATAAAAATAGTGCGAAAGGAAGAAGTGCCGGTTCTCGTCATACGCATCCACCGTGATTTCAAACGGCTTGGTCTGTACACCACCCTTCGAGCTGACCGTCTTGGATTCGGAGTTCTGTTGGGCAAAAAGCGCATTCACCCGCAATTTGCCGAACTGCAGATCAGCCTTCATACCGAACAGGGCGGCACCGCCGTTGATCAGCGAGTTGCTGGTGGTCATGCTCACATTACCGGCCTCTAATGATTTGATGATTTCATCCTCCTCTCCGGTGTAGGCCAGTTTCAACTGCTTGGAATCGAAGTCGAACGAGGTCTCCGTATTGTAGTTCATGCCGAAATTGACCTTCGTACCCACAGAGGCCTGCATATTGAGCTGCACACTCTCGTCGAAGTTGAAGAAGGCCCGCTTACGCTGGCTCTCCGGCAACGAGGGGTTCTTCTGATTGGTCATCTTCATGCCCAGCTCCAGTTCGGCCGATCCCTGTGTCTTGACGCGCACACCACCCGGACCGAAGATGCGTTCGGCAGGACCGATGTTGAATTGCATATCGGTCAGATTGAATTCCTTGTTCGTCTCTTTCTGATATTCCTCTTCATTCTTCTGGCGGAAATAGGAGCGCAACGACTGTTGCAGGGTGTAATCTTGATACTCTTCGGGGGTCAGGGTCATGGGCGTACCGATCACCATGTCTCCCAACCGGGTCTTGACGATGTAGGTATTGGTCCGCAGATCATATTCGATGGTGGTCTGCACATTCTCCGGGTCCTTCAGATCGGCAGGAGACTGCTTCACAATGTCCTGATACTCTTCAGGGGAGGTCTTCGACACCTCATAGCGCGGACGGGTACGCACCGTGTCCTGCGGTACGCTCTCCTCCGGTTTCACTTGAGGCAACAAGGCTGTATAACTCAAGTAATCGGCATTCAACGAATAGAATCCCATCCCCAAGAGCCACACGATTCCCCATAAGATGTATTTGATCTTCCTGTTCTTCATATTTTATTCTCCGTCCGGAACAACTGTTCCGGCACCTGTTTACAGCATCCGCAGTGCCGTCTTGATGACCTGCTCGACCGTGCTGGCCGGTGCACTTTTTAAAATGGAGGTGACAGCCTTCTGTGAGGCTGTTTTCTGGAAGCCCAGCATGACCAATGCTGCTACGGCCTCTTCTGCCACTGGCTCGTTGGCACAGACTGCTACGCTCTTTCCTGTGGCGGCCATACCCTCCAAAGCGGATACCTTGTTCTTCAAATCCACCAAAATCCGTTGTGCCGTCTTTTGGCCGATTCCTTTCACACCGGTCAGCGCGGTTTCGTTTTTCGTACTGATGACCTGAACCAGTTCGGAGGGCGGAAAGGAGGAGAGGATCATACGTGCCGTATTGGGACCCACTCCGGAGACGGAGGTCAGCAACAGGAACAGTTCGCGCTCGACCTTTTCCACAAACCCGAACAGCAAATGTGCATCTTCACGGATCACCTCATACACATACAGTTTGCCATTGGGCTTTCCGTTGAAGGCTGTGAATGTGTTCAACGAAATGTTCAAGGCGTAGCCTATGCCTCCACACTCCAACACCATCTGTGTCGGTGTCAATTCTGCAATTTCACCCTTTATATATTCAATCATCAGTTCAGCTTCTTTAAAATCCGTATCAATTATAACGTGAAGATAGGCGGAAACGTATATCTTCCGGACGGAAAATTTATCGTTTCCAGAATCCGGGCACCAAAATGGTCAGCACCGTAAAGACCTCCAGACGGCCTGTCATCATCAGGAATGAGAGAATCCACTTGGAAATCACCGGTACGTCGGCGAAATTGTCCACCGGGCCGATACTGCCCAATGCAGGTCCTACGTTGCTCATGGCTGTCAATGCCGCACTGATGGCGTCGATAAACTCCATTCCGTCGAGTGTCAGGGCGAAACAGCTAATCACGATCAGGGTGATGTAGGCAAAGACAAACGCCAGCACCCGATGTACGACACTGTCCGGCAACGTATGTCCGTTCATCCGCACGGGAATGACCGCATTGGGATGCACCTGCTTCTTGAACTCATTCGAGAGGTTTTTGGCCAGGATGACGAAACGGCCCATCTTCAATCCGCCGCTCGTGGAACCGGCACAACCGCAGACAAACATCAACATCAAGGCAATCAGCCAGAAGAAGGGGCCCCACAGTACATAGTTGTCCGTGGCGTATCCGCACGTCGAGATGATGGTGGCGACCTGGAAAACAGCTGTACGGATCGCATACTGGGGATCTGTCACATAGCCGTTATAATACACCCAGGCAAAGACCACGATGGAGGTGACTCCGACAAAGCCCAGAAACCAATGGGTCTCCTCGTCATGCCACAGCCGTTCGGGATGGCCGTTGAAACAGAAATAGAGCAAAGACATGTTGAGCGAACCGATTAACATAAAAAGAATCGCCACCCACTCGATATAGGCAGAATGCCAATGCCCCAGACTATTGTTGTAGGTCGAAAATCCACCTGTGGAAATGGTGGTCAGTCCGTGGCACACCGCGTCATACAGATCCATCGGTCCCAGAAAATAGCACAACACGACGCACAGCGTCAGAAACAGATAGATGCCCCACAACCGTTTGGCCACCTGCGTGACACGCGGACGGAACCGCTCGTGGGTAAATCCGGAGGTCTCCTCTTCAAACATAATCACGGCATTACCGCCGAAGATCGGCATCAGCGCCACCGTAAAGACAACCACGCCGATACCGCCCTGCCATTGGATCAGGCTGCGCCAGAAAAGAATGCCATGCGGCAAGGATTCAATGTCGGTCAGGACGGAAGAGCCTGTGGTGGAAAAGCCGGACATGGACTCAAAATAGGCATCCGTGATGTTGTTGATGTAACCGCCCCAGTAGAAGGGCAACATACCGAAGAAGGAGAGGACACTCCAAATAAGCGCCACGGTCAACATACCCTCCCGACGGCCGGCCGCATGTTCGTTGGCATTGATTCCGACCAAATAGGCCAATACGCCGGCACTGCACATCGTACCGGTGGAAAGAAGCAACGGGAAGAAATCTCCCTCCCCGTAGTAAAAGGCAACCCCTGTTGCCAGCAACATGAATAGCGTTTCCAAGATGAGCATCAAGCCCAGCATTTTGACAATAAAACGGACATTCAGCATATAAATCAATTAAAGTAATCTTCCAGTTTGCGCATCGCCGTGTCTAAACAGAACACCACCACATGGTCGTAGGCCTGGATCTGCGTGTCACCCTTGATCATCATCGGTTCACCGTCGCGGATCAGTCCTCCCAAGGTCATGTCGTGCGGCAACCGTAAATCCTTCACCTGCTTGCGGGTGATTTTCGAGTTGGGTCGGGCCACCAGCTCTGCCACATCGGCATTGGCGAATGTCAGGCACTTCACATTGGAGACGTCTGCATCCAGCAGGAACTGGTAAATATGGCTGGCGGCAATCAGTTTCTTGTTGATCACCGAACCGATGTCCATACTTTCAGCCATGGAGATATAGTCGATATTTTCCACTTTGGCCACGGTCTTGAAGACACCGAAGCGTTTGGCAGCCAGGCAGGCCAGAATGTTCGTACTGGAGTTTTCTGTCAGGGCGATGAAAGCCTGTGCATCCTGGATGCCCTCCTGCATCAGCAGATCCGTATCGCGCCCGTCTCCGTTGATGATCAGTACATTGCTCGGTACACGCTCTGCAATACGATGACTCTTCTCCTTGTCCGGCTCAATCACTTTGATACGGATGTTGTTCGGGAGATACTGGCAGGTACGGATGGCAATCCGGCTACCACCCATGATGAACACTTTCTTGACTTCCGGGTTGTTCTTGCCCGCATGAAGCCGCACATCTTCGATATGCGAGCGGGTTGTGGTAAAGAAGAGGATGTCGCCCGACTCGATGTGGTCACTACCACGCGGAATGATGGTGTTGTTCCGCCGTTTGATGGCCACAATGTGATACAGTTTCTGCTCGCTGAGCAATTCACTGAGCTGGCAATTGACAAGCTTTGAGTTATCACGCACCTTGACCCCGATCAGGATCAGGGCTCCTCCAAACAGTTCCCAGTATTGGCGAGTCCACGGACGACGGATAGCCGTCACGATCTCCTTGGCTGCCAACATTTCCGGGTAAATCATGGAACTGATGCCTAACTTTTCAAACAATTCCTTGTTTTTCGGCAACAGGTATTCGTAGTTGTTGATTCGCGCCAACGTACGATGTGCCCCCAAATTGTGGGCTAACATACAGGCCGCAATGTTCGTAGTCTCTTCCGGTGTGACACTGACAAACAAATCGGTCTTCCGAATACCTGCCTCCTCCAGATCCTTCAACGAGGTGGGATTGCCCACCATCGGCAAAATCTCCATGGAAGAGTTGGAAAAGTTCAGACGCTCTTCGTTGGGATCCATCAAGATGATGTCCTGATTCTCTTGTGACAACATCTTGGCTAAATGGGTTCCCACTTCACCGGCTCCCGCAATGACTATCTTCATATGTTTATTTTATCGTTTTCTCGTTAATTCTTTGGCAATGCTTTCGGCATCCAATCCGCAAAGCCGATACAGTTCCGGCACGGAACCATGCTCTATGAAGCGATCCGGCACACCCAACCGTTTCACTTGCGGGGTATAACCTTGATCAGCCATAAACTCCAGTACAGCACTGCCCAGCCCTCCTATGATGGTGCCGTTCTCGACCGTGACAATCCGGGTAAACCGCCGGCCTACTTCATGCAACAGTTCCTCGTCAATCGGTTTCAGATAGATCATATCGTAGTGTGCCACCGATACACCGGCCTGTTCTGCCAAGGCAATCGCCTTGGTCACTTCGTTGCCGATCGGGCCGATGGAAAGCACTGCGATGTCGTTGCCATCCTTGAGTTTCCGTCCCTTTCCGATGGGGAGGACCTTCATTGTATTGTGCCAATCTGCCTTTTCTCCTTTGCCCCGCGGATACCGGATCACGAAAGGCGCATCAGCCTCTTGATACCCCGTGTACATCAGGTTACGCAGATCCCATTCATCCAATGGAGACGAAATGATCAGATTGGGGATCGGACGCAGATAGGCCAGATCGAATACTCCATGATGGGTAGCGCCATCTTCTCCCACCAGACCAGCACGGTCCAGACAAATCACCATGTGCAGTTTCTGTAATGCCACATCGTGAATTACCATGTCGTAGGCACGTTGCATAAAAGAGGAGTAGATGTTACAGAAGGGAATGACTCCCTCTTTGGCCAGTCCGGCAGAGAATGTGACTGCATGGCCCTCCGCAATGCCGACGTCGAACGCCCGCTTGGGGAAACGCTTCATCAGATAGGTCATCGAACAGCCGGTCGGCATGGCGGGAGTTACTCCGACAATGCGAGTGTCCTGCTCGGCCAGTTCCACCAACGTGTGTCCGAACACATCCTGATAGAGTTGCGGCTCGTTCAGTTTGTGTACGACAATCCGCTCTCCGGTCTCCTTGTTGAACTTGCCGGGCGCGTGCCATTCCGTGGCCGACTCTTCCGCTGGCTTGAATCCTTTTCCCTTGATGGTCTTGATATGCAACAGCTTCGGACCTTGCAGATCCTTGATGTCATTCAGTACTTTAATCAGATAGTTCACATCGTGTCCATCCACCGGACCGAAGTAGCGGATACTGAACCCTTCAAACAGATTGTGTTCCTGTGTGATCAACGCTTTCAGGCTGTTGTTGAACCGAAGGATGTTTTCCCTGCGTCCCTCATTAATCAGCTTGATTTTCCGCAGGCCGCGATAGACATCGTAACGCATCTTATTGTAGGTCTGGCTGGTGGTGATGTCCACTAAATACTGACTCAGTCCTCCGACACTGTGGTCAATGGCCATATTATTGTCGTTGAGGATGATCAGCAGATTATTGGGATTGACCGAAGCATTGTTCAGGCCCTCGAATGCCAGCCCGCCTGTCATGGCGCCATCCCCGATCACGGCTATCACATGCCGCTGTTTCTCTTCCTTCAGGGCAGAGGCGACCGACATGCCCATCGCAGCCGAGATGGAGTTGGAGGCATGACCGGCAATGAATGCATCATACTCACTCTCCTTCGGATTGGGGAACCCGCTGATGCCGCCAAAACGGCGCAACGTATGAAAGGCCTCCCGACGTCCGGTCAGAATCTTGTGTCCATACGCCTGATGTCCTACATCCCACACGATCCGGTCGTATGGCGTGTTGAATACATAATGGAGCGCCACCGTCAATTCGACCGTTCCTAAGCTGGCGCCTAAATGTCCGGGGTTCTCTGATAATACATCGATAATATATTGACGGACTTCGGCACATACTTCTGCCAATTTCTCCTGGGGAATCTGCCGTAAATCGGCCGGATAGGAGATGGTTTCCAATAAGTGCTCATCCTTGCATGTTGCCATAATTGTTCATTTTTGTGGCAAATGTAAAGAATAAACGGCAGATATAATAGTTTCCCGGCGCATTTATTAAACAAGGTGTTAAAAACCCAATTTGTAATACAAATGTAATATACTTGTTGCTCGGATTTCATACGGAATGTTTTTCTTTGCAAAAGAGAATTAAAAAGATCCTATTTATGAGAATGAAACGTCTTCTTGTCATCGCCATCTGCCACCTGTTGGGTGGATGTGCCCTGTTTGCCCAGAACCGGCTGTCTGATTATTTGTCGTCCGACACAACTGCCGAAGCCGGTACGTGGCAGCAGGACCCGGAGTTGTTGGAACGCCTGCGCAACATGCCGAATATCGAAGTCGGAAAAGGTGTCACTTTCCAGCCTCAGAACAAATTGTATAAAATGACCATGCGCTTCCGAATGCAGAATCTGCTGGCCTTGAGTTTTGACGACGATTTCTCCCTGACGGAGACACAGGCGCAGGTGAAACGGCTCCGTCTCCGTTTCGACGGATACATTTTCTCACCCAAACTGCTCTACTCGATCCAACTGGGCTTCACCTCCTACGACACGAAGGTACTGCCTAACGGCAACAACAATTTCGTGCGTGACGCCATGGTCTATTACATGCCCTCTTCCACTTGGAACATCGGTTTTGGACAGACCAAGATCAAGGCGAACCGGGCACGTATCAACTCCTCCAGTGCCTTGCAGTTTGTAGATCGCAGCATTGTCAATTCGGAATTCAACCCGGACCGCGACTTCGGTTTCTTCGGTGAGTATTATAAGGCCGTGGCTGGCAATTTCAATCTGGCGGCCAAGGGATCTGTCACGCTGGGAGAGGGACGTAACTTCGGTTCCTCCAATAACGGCGGTTTTGCCTATACCGGTCGGTTGGAACTCTATCCATTCGGACGGTTCCAGTCGTTGGGTGAAGTGGCGGAGGGTGACTTCCAACGGGAGAAGCAGGTCAAGGTGTTGTTGGCGGGAGCCTTTTCCTACAACGACAAGACGACACGCCTCGGCGGACAAAACGGATCGTTGATCCCGAACGGGGAGACACGCAACTTAAAACAATATTATGTGGATTTCATCCTCAAGTATCAAGGTTTTGCCTTCTATACTGACTTTATGGGCCGCTCGTGCAGCCATCCGCTTTTCCAGGGAAGTGATGCCTATGTCTATACTGGAAATGGCCTCAATGTGCAGACCAGTTACCTCTTCCCGAAAAACTGGGAGATTGCGGCCCGAAACTCCACACTGTTCCCCGATAAAGAGGTGCGTCCTTTGGTAGGCTATACTCATTATAACCAGACTACGCTGGCCGTGACCAAATATCTGATCGGGCACAATCTCAAGGTGCAGTTTGATGCCTCCTACAACTCCCGGAAAGAGGCTTTGGATGCCTACAACCGTTGGCAGTTCCGTTTTCAGGTGGAATTGGGATTGTAATGTTTTCCTGAAACCTATAGATTCACCTGAATCACCTCATCCAGATTGGTCGTGAAACGTTGGGAAATATACTCACGTTTCAGGCCGAAATGGGTGAGATTGCCTTGGGAGGCCACACGGATCGCCTCATGACCGTTTTTCCGGTTAATCTCGTCAATGGCCTCCAGCAACCGGCGCTGCTTGCTGCGGTCCACCGTGTCGAACAGGCTGGTCTGCACCGCATCGGCCGGCCGGATGTCGTAACAGACAACCCCAGCTTTTTTATACCAATAGATTCCCTCTTTGTAGTGGGCCCGAAGCGCCTGCAACGCTGTCTTGATCAGTTCCCGTGCATCCTGTGTGGCCACCGGCAATGGGATGCTCTGTTGGATGGCATCGCCCGACTCCTCCGTACGAAAACGGGACGTGTGGGCAAAGACCATGAGTTGCCCTGCTACGCAATGCCGTTCCCGCAACCGACGGGCACATTCAGCGGCAAAGTTGGCCACTGCCTCCTCCAGAAGGGCTTTGTCGGCAATGCCCCGATCCGGAAAACTACGACTGGTGCAGAGACTGCGTTGCACGGGCAGTTGATCCAGTTCGATGCAGGGAATGCCACGTAATTCGCGCCATGTGCG
>JBJECC010000288.1:0-2879 GCA_051870655.1 Parabacteroides sp.
ACCGCATCTTTGTTGGAGATAGAACCATCAATCACATAGATCGGCTCTGAACCGGCAGGAGTCAGGAAGTCGGTAGAACCACGCAACACGATCTTGCCGGAGTCAAAGGTAGAACCGGACTTACCGAAGAAACGGGCTCCGGCAATCTTACCGGCCATGGCATTACCCAAGTCTGTCTGACGTGCTGTGGTCAACTGTTCGGCTGTCACCTTCTGCGTCGAATAACCCAATGATTTTTCCTTACGGCTCAGACCCTGTGCCGTCACCACCACTTCGTCCAATGCTTTCGAGTCCGAATCAAGTACAATGTTCAGAACCGGAGCCACTGCCACCTCTTTTGTCTTCAAACCGACATAAGAGACAAAAATAGTTTTGGCATCTTTCGGAACGTCCAATGTGAACTTTCCTTCAAAGTCAGATACCGTACCGATTGTTGTCCCTTTGACAACAATCGCCGCACCAATTACCGGTAATTGGTCTTCAGACGAAGTGACGGTCCCCGTCACTTTCGTCGTCTGTGCTGTTGCAAATCCTATGCTTATCACCAAGCATAATAAGAGAAAAGTCAACCTTTTCATAGACACACACTTTTCGTTTGACATAAATATAAATTGACACATGAAAAATTTAAGGCTGCAAATTTAAATTTTATCGCTTTGAGGCAGTGGCGTTTGACTTTTCTCGGTGGCAGAAGGATGGATTTAGGATGTAAAATCAACAGGAGTTCAACAAATTCAAAATAGGTTCAGCCGTGTATTGAATTGTACGTTATTGCATAAGGATGGCGAAAAGTTGCAAAATGCAGGTGAATATAGTGGAAAAAAGTTGTATGTTTACATGGAAAATACTGGAAAAAAGTTGTAAGTTTGCATGGAAAATACTGGAAAAAAGTTGCAGTTATGCTGAAAAGGAAGGTTTTAGAAGAACTGGAATCCTGGTATAAATCAGGACATAAGAAGGCTCCATTGATATTTGGCGCAAGACAGGTAGGGAAGACTACAGCCGTGAGGGAATTTGCCAAGCATCATTATGCACATTTTATTGAGGTAAATTTCGTAAAACATCCGCTTGCAATGAAGGCTTTTGATGGAGAACTGACAACGCAAACCATCGTCACCAATCTGTCTGCTATGGGTTTTGGTCCTTTTGTACAGGGGGAAACCCTGGTGTTCTTTGATGAAATACAAGAGTGCCCTAACGCACGAACCGCCATCAAATTTCTGGTAGAAGAGCATATGTACGACTATATTGAGTCCGGTTCACTACTTGGAATCAATTATAAGTCTGTTCGTTCTTATCCCGTTGGCTATGAGGAACGGTATGACGTGTATCCCATGGACTTCGAAGAATTTCTGTGGGCAAGAGGTGTATCGGACGAGGTAATCAATACCCTTCGGCTCGCTTATCGTCAATTGACTCCTGTTCCAGCGTTTATCCATGAGCAGATCAGTCGCTATTATCGCGAATATCTGGTGGTGGGAGGTATGCCGGAAGTAGTACAGACGTTTGTCAACAATCCAGATTTTAATGAAGTCCTCAAGGTTCAACGTTCCATTCTGACCACCTATCGTGCAGATATCACGAACTACGCTGGCAGACAAGCATCTCTCGTGAAGAGAGTGTTTGATGCCATGCCCTCAGCTTTGGGAAAACAAGACAAGCGTTTTATCCTGGCTGATATGGAAAAAGGGGCTTCCCTGAGGAAATATGAGGATCCAACCCAGTGGCTTATTGATGCAGGAATTGCCTATTACTCTTTCAATACCAACGCATTGGAACAACCGTTTGAAGCGACTGAGAACAGACGGCTGTTTAAATTGTATATGCTTGACACAGGCCTGCTTAGTTCTTTACTACTGAAGAAGATACAGTTTTTGGTCATGAATGGAGAAGTGGATGTGAATGAAGGAGCTTTGACTGAAAATTTTGTAGCTTGTATGTTGGTAGCCAATGATGTGTCTTTGCATTATTACGACAAAAAAAGTAAACTCGAATTGGACTTTATTATACCCGACGAGGAGGGCATCACAATTCTGGAAGTCAAATCGGGTGCTCAATATAAACGTCATTCGTCGCTTGACAATGCCATAAAAAACAATGCATCCAAGATAAATCGGGCCATTGTACTATCGACAGGAAATGTTGAAGTAGAAAATGGTATCATTTATCTGCCGTTATATATGGCATCGTTTATTACCGAACAGCGCTCTTCCTCACTTAAACTCATTTTATAATTGAGAAAGCAAATACTTGATAAAATCGATAGAGACACTCTCTATCTCACTTTTATCATAAATGGTCAAGAGAGTGATTTCACAATAATCAGTTTGCTTATCTACACGATAAGTTATGATCCGTCCACCGCCTCGTTTCCCTTTCCCTTTAGCAGCTATAGACATCCGAATTTTTCTCACATTAGGAAACAACTCGATTCCTAATTCTGGATTGTCCAATAATTCCTGTTGAAAAGCAAGCAAATCTTTTTTAAGAGACACATATTTTTTCGCGAGGCGTTTGAATTGGCTTTTGAATTCAGAACTAACAAAGATCTTAATCTCCATAAGGCGAGCTACATTTCATTTAAAAAGTCATCCAAAGATTGTAACTGGGCATTTGAAGCTTGAGCTACTTTCATTTCCTTCCATGCCCTGGTCAAACTCTCTTTCACGTATAACTCCTGTTGTCTCTTTGTTATCTCTTTTTCTCCCTGCTTATACATTGTGGTTGACACAACACCTTTGATCATCTCGATTGCCTTACGGATGTTCTGTGTCGCTATATCTTCACTGACAGTAACTAATATCTGTGCCATAACCTATCTCCTTATACTTTTATATTTACAAAGGTATATATTTCCCCAAAGAAACCAAATCCTTTTG
>JBJECC010000288.1:2979-4096 GCA_051870655.1 Parabacteroides sp.
TATACTTTTATATTTACAAAGGTATATATTTCCCCAAAGAAACCAAATCCTTTTGCAAAGGAACTCATATAAAGACAGGTAGAATTTGAGAGCGGTACTCTTACAAATAGAAAAGGGGACGCAAAGATCATTCAGACCTTTACATCCCCTTTTTATCAAAAAAAGGACATTCTATAATCCATTAATATACATCAGAACGCTGGTCCCACCACATCTGCTTGCCCCAGAAGTCATCCTTCACGTCAGCAGCAAACGGTTCGCAGTTGGCTCCATTCAGGTTGTGCTCTGTATCAGGATACGGTGAACGGAACGGAGGAACATTGTGGTTCGCATAACGAGAGGCACGGCCCGGAGCGATATAGTTGTCACGGGGAACACCTGTACGGCGGTAGAGTGACCAACCTTCCATACCTTGCTTGAACATGGCAACCCACTCTTCGTACCAGATCTGATCCAACGAACCGTTGAACTTACCGGCACCAGACAAGTAGGCTGCGGCATCAGCATCTGCTACACCATTCTCTTCCATAGAGAAGGCAACGGCCTTGTTGTAAGCCTCTTCTGCTGTCATACCTGTTGTATAACCCAACTCGGCTGCCTCAGCAATGTGGAAATACACTTCAGCTACGCGCATCCACGGTGAGAAACCACCCAGGTCGATTCCGTAACGATGGCCCCATACTGAATACAAGGCTGAAGGAGGGTTCGTAGCGGCACCGATCGTATAACCACGATAAACCGGTGTACCGTCTGTATAGTCGTCTCCACCCGGTGTCTGGCTCGACGGAGTCGGTGTACAGTAAATCGGCAGACGCGGGTCGCTGTTCTTCTGCAAGTTGTCAACAATCAGGTCAGAAGCACAGAACTCAGTCTTACGTGTACGGTAAACATTTGCAATCGGCTCGTAGTAGTTCGAGTCACTGCCCTGCCACCAGAAGAAGGCGTTGTCATCGTTTGAATCCATGATCGGATACTTGGACGGATTGCCCAATACCTCTTCGATCGTTGACTTCGCCAAACCGGCATCCACACCTGAGATACGGATCGCCAGACGCAGACGCAGGGAGTTACAGTATCTACGCCATTTCATCACATCACCACCGAACAGCAGGTCTCC
>JBJECC010000289.1:0-20377 GCA_051870655.1 Parabacteroides sp.
TGGTGGGTAGCAAACTATTGGGAGGCCATATACATTATCCCTCGTTGAAGCTTTCCGAACAGACTGTGCCTGCCAAAGATGGTGTTTGTTTCGGGAGTGGACTTTCTTTGACATTCAATGTGAGGGAACACTGCGGTGTACGTTTCTTCCTCGACTACAACCTGATGCCTTCGCAAAGCAATGGCAGCTCGGAATGGATAAACACACTGACACGAGGTATTTCGGTTTGCGTTACCCTATAAAAGAAAAGAGCCATCCTCACGGACAGCTAATCCCAATTATTCACCAAAAACGTGTGTCTATTGTTTTATAGGAAACGTAGTAATCACATTAATTTCTCATCTCATCCTATGTGAGACATCAAACGCTCCATGCGATTTGTCAATGCCATGGACAAATGCTCCCATAGAGAATAAACAGAGTCCGGACGATAAAGCAGATCCTCTCGGAACTCACGCAAAATAAACCAGCTGGCCTGCTGTACCCAATGACGGAAGGCTGAAGGATCGATAGGCTGTTCGGAGATTGCCAATAAAGCGTCCAGATCAAACTGATCAGCCACCGCACAACATCCGGACTGTTGCGCATCAAACGCATTACAAGTCTGCTCGATGTGGGTTGGAACCATCAAGATGGGTTTGCCCAAATACATCGCTTCACAAACCGATTCAAAGCCGGCAGTGGTGGCATAGGCCTTCGCTCCTGCCATATAACGGAGGAACAGCTGATCATCCAGGCGATGAAAAGAAAGGCCCTCATCGATCTTCGTCTCTTCTTCCGCATCTTTCTTATCCCAGAAGAAATGCATCGCAACTGCCGGATGTTGACTATGCCAACTCCGAATCTCCTCGCTAAAACCGCTATTCAGCAGATAGCCATGTAAATAATTTCCAATAGCAGGTTTCATATCGAACAATTCCCGCCGTAATAAGGGAGGTACAACCACTATACGCGCCTGCGGAACCTCACGCATCTTCCGGAAGGAGAGAGCCAACCTCTTGGTGGCTCCAATAGCCGTCACTTGCGTAAACAGACGCAAGGAGAATAGGGAGAGCCGATTTGCCCGAGGAAACTTAAAATCCGGATGCAAGAAGAGATATTGATGAGCTACACATACCAAGACGGGCTTCGGTCGATAAATCCAATAGGTCAATCCCGTAAGCAGCTCATAAAAATTTACAACGACATCCACATCACTCTCTCGGATAACCTGCTGAATATAGTTCATGCTCCGCAGGTATTTGGGCAAACGAAAGAGATTATAGGCAAGACTACGAGTCAGACAAACCTGCTTGTTTTTCGCTGTGGGCAGGAAGTTCGGACTCTCAAAAGGATAGACAGGCAAATTCATCTGACGCAAAAAGAAGTCCGGCAATTGTCGGGAAGGGCTTTTACCAACCATTACGCCTGCCACCTCATGCCCGGCTTCCGTTAACATCTGACGCAATGCGATGGATTGTGTCAGATGACCGCGGCCTTCACCTTGTATAATAAACAGAAATTTCATATCGCTTCGGCTTGTAAAAAAACTGACATATCCGTATAACGCAAGATACGCCATTCTCCATGCTCATCCTCCACCAATGCGGTCATGCTTTCGACCCAATCGCCGGAGTTCAGATAATGTATTTTACCATACCACTGGTCGGCTGCCTGGTGAATATGTCCACAGATTACCCCATCCAAATGGCGCATTTCTGCCAAGCGAACCAGTTCTCGCTCGAAATCGGATATGTAAGAGACGGCACTCTTCACCCGATGCTTCACCTCTTGAGACAACGAATAATAGGGCTTACCACGGCGAGCCCGCTGCCGGTTATACCATTTGTTCAGCCATAACAGGAATGTGTATCCCATATCTCCCAGCATTGCCAGCCAACGCATGTGTGTCGTCACTGTATCAAAAATATCGCCATGGGTCACCAAGTAGCATCGTCCCTGCTTTGTCTCTAACAGATAATCTTTTACAATGGAGATATTGTAAAATTTGGATGGGGTTAGTCCGTTCAGACAATCATCATGATTCCCAATCACATAGATGATTTCTGTGCCTTGACGTTCCATCATCTTCATCAGCACCTTGAAGAAATCGGTATGCTGTTGCCGCCAATGTTTTCCCGATTTCCTCAATTGCCACCCATCAATAATGTCTCCGTTTAAAATCAAACGATCGCAATCCACACTCTTCAGGAATCTCGTCACCTCTTCCGTACGGGAATGTTCCGACCCCAAATGAATGTCAGATAATACAATCGTTTGATAACGCCTTCTCAACATCATATCGCAGAGAAAAAATTTGACAGCTTATAGTTTAATTGTATAACGCAAGCCTTTGTTCGGAGCAATGACGAAGTTGGTTACTTCGAAATTACAATCACCTCCTTGGAGGCCCTCCTTAAACTCCACTGTGATCAAATGACGTGTGTGGGGCTTCAAAACTTGTTCCCGGAAATACACCACAGCAGGATTGTGCTCTACTTTTTTCAATTTCAACTGCAAGTCTGAGGTGTTCGTCACAGAAAGTGTCACCCGCTTATCAGACCGATTCACCTCCTCAATCTGTACGCATTTCTCGAAGAAGGGACGAAGCAACGCCTCCTTGCCGATTACCATGTCCCGATAATAGGCCGCCGTTCTGCCTGCGTTCAACGCCTCACGGATACCTTCCGCTGTACGCTCTTTCGCAAAGACGAAGGTCATTGTACGGTGTTCACCTTTTGCGAAGTCATAATCCGTCTGGATGGGTTGATGAATATCGGAGGTGCCTAACATGGTCAAGTTTTTATCCAGACACCATTGTACGGCTTCCGGCATGTACAACGATCCGTTTGCCACCTCGATACCCTGCATACAACCCTCGTTATAAAGTGCGGTATGTTCCGGCCACCAACGTGTCGTGTCCGGCTGCTGCCGATCCCAGCCCGGATGATTCCAGAAGATAAAGGCATTTTGTTTTTTGGCCTCCTTGAAGGCATCCTTATAGTCTGTTTGTTCCAAAGGATTGGAATCAGACAAGAATATAGCGTTAAAATGGCCGGGAGCCATTGAGCGGGTGATCTCACTGCCTTTAATCAAAATAATCCCCATGTCTTTGGCCTTTTGCTGACATAACTCATACGAGCGGTTGTGGTCGGCTGCCATATCCTCCTTATGCGGACGATACTCGATGTGTTCCGTCAAGGCAATCGCATCCAATCCTTCACGATAAGCCTCGTCCACCCGGACAGTGGGCCAAACCAATCCATCAGAGAAAACCGTATGCATATGGAAATCACATTTCAATGTAACATATCCGTCCAGATCAGGTACACAGATCTCATTGCGGTGTTGAGCTTCTGCCGAGAGTAAGGTGCCAAACAGCATCGCACCCATCAATAATTTGTTTGCTTTCATTTGATTCAAAATTTATTTTAATGCGACACAAAGAAATCCTACAGATATGACAACGATATGACATACTTATAAAAACGTCGTTTATCACCCAAAAAAGTATGTGAATGATTGCGTATCTCAGAAATTGATGATAATGCGATATGAATATTCGTATGCCCAAGAAATCGAAAAAGGCTACCGGAGTCGCTCCTGAAGAGGGTCAGGAGTCACTCCGATAGCCTTTATCCTATAGCAAAGCGTCTATTATTCGTTTTCCTTGATCTCTTTCGGCAAAAGGACATTGAGGAGGACGGCAATGAGGAACACAACCGCCACACAATTCTGGGCAAATACGGTATGGACGATATCCGGGAAGATGTTGAACATTTCCGGGGCTGATGTGAAGCCCAGACCGATACTGAGCGACAGACTGGTGATGATCATATTCCGCTGGGAGAATCCGCAACGGGCCATCATGCCGAAACTGGCAAATACAATGCTTCCGAACATCATGATGGTACAACCGCCCAACACACATTGGGGAATGGTGGCCAGTAATGCTCCGATGGGAGGGAAGAGTCCGCAAATGATCAGGATGACAGCTCCTGTGGCAATGGTGTAGCGGTTGATCACCTTGGAGATGGCTGCCAGACCTACATTCTGGGAGAAAGAGGTGATCGGTGTACAACCGAACAGGCCGGAGATGGAACTCACGAAACCGTCGCAAGCAACAGATGCGCCCATCTCTTGGGTCGTGACGTCTCTGCCCAATGCTCCGGAACAGAGAGCCGAGGTGTCTCCGATGGTTTCTGTGGCCGAGACGAGGAAGATACAGATGATGGCCAGAATGGCGTCCACATGAAATTCCAGTGTAAAGGGCATCAGGGTGGGCAACGAGGCAACCGGTACTTCACGGACCGTGTCGAAGCTGACCATTCCCATGCAAAGGGCCGTGATGTAGCCTACGATAAGTCCGATCAGAATGGACAGCGAGCGCACCATTCCCTTGCCGATGATGAGGGTGATGATGCAGGTAAGCAGGGTGACAGAACCCACAATCCAGTTGTTGACACTGCCAAAGTCGGCAGCTCCCTGTCCGCCGGCAAAACTGTTGGCTCCAATGGGCAACAACGAGAAACCAATGGCAGCTACGACCGTAGCGGCTACGGCCGGTGGCACCAAACGTGTCCATTTGTCGGGAAAGAGTCCGAGGCAACCCTCTACCAGCCCTCCGATGATGATGGCTCCCATCAGGGTTCCCATTCCTTGTGTGGTGGCAATCACGATGGCCAAGGAGAGGAAGGTAAACGAGATTCCCATCACGATGGGCAGTCGCGAACCGATACGCCAGATCGGATAGAGCTGGACCAGCGTACCGATTCCGGCAATCACCATACAGTTCTGAATCAGGGAAGCACTGATTCCCTTGTCAATGCCGGCTACTCCACACAGGATGATGATCGGGGTGATGTTGGCCACAAACATGGCAAGGATATGTTGCAGACCAAACGGAAGCGCTTGTTGGAGAGGCACACGGCCATCGAGTTTGTAGATGTTGCTCATGATCTGAATACAATTTCCTGGGTTTCGTAATCCATGGATTCGAGGATGGCGATCGATTCCAGATGATAGCCGGCTTCACGGAGAAGACGGCCTCCCTGCTGTTGCCCCTTTTCAATGGCAATGCCAATGCCGACCACTTCACCACCAGCCTGGTGGACAATGTCGATAAGGGCCATCGAGGCCTGTCCGTCGGCAAGAAAGTCGTCCACAATCAGCACCTTGTCATCTGCCGTCAGGTAGGGACGGGAGACGAATACATTGTTGTTACATTTGTGCGTGAAAGAGTAGGCTTGGGCTACATACTTATCGTCGGTGCTGTTGGCTGTCTGTCCTTTCTTGGCGAATACGACCGGAACGTCATACAGGTCGCCGAGCAGGGTGGCAATGGCGATTCCGCTGGCCTCGATCGTCAGAATCTTGGTGACTGTCTTGCCACGGAAGCGGCGTTTGAATTCGTACGCTATCTGACGGATGATGTCCACATCAATCTGATGATTGAGGAAATTATCTACTTTCAGGATGTTGCCTTCCTTGATTGTTCCGTCTTCCTTGATTTTTTCTTCTAGAAAGTTCATGATATTCAGTTTTTTGTGACTACTATTTTAGAGGTTGAACTTAAAGGCGAGGGTGGGGTTGAAGAAGAATGTCTTGCTGCTGTTTCCGGTCCGATAGATGAAATTGTTGGAGACTTCCCATTCCGTGCCTACAGAGATTTTCTTGCTGATGTTGTACCAGAGTTGCGGTTCGGCAAGGAAGACAAGCCCTTTTTTCTGGCCCTCTGCATCCCATTCGGGGATATAGCCACTCCACAGATCGGCAAAACCGGAGAAGGTCCATTTGCCGTCACCCCAGTTGATGCCCCAGACACCGGTCAGCTGGAAACCGGCGGCAGCCTTTTTCTCGTTGCTTTTCAGAAACTGCTTGTACATCAGTTGTACGCTCCATGTCTTGCTGAAATCGGCTGTGTGGCCGTTGTAGGCAGGACCTACAAGAATGGCATTCTGGAAACTTCCGTAAAGGTTCAGACCCCCGTCAAACTCCATGTGGGCGGCAAAAGGTGACTGACTGCCCAGATTGAACTCGCGGCTGACCTCCGTATAGGCTCCGCTTGCCCCTTGATTGCGCAGATCAAGATCTACGAAATAGTACCAGGAACCCAACTTGTCCGCCTTGAACGCTTCGTAGGTAACGGTTACCTTCTGTCGGTCGCTCTCTTCCGAAGAGTAGATGTGACGGCCGAAATCATAATGTACTTGTATGTCCTGAGCCATCATCTTCATTGGGAAGAGGGTCAGGAGCAAAAGGGTTAACAAGCGACACATCTTTGATATGCCAAATTTACGTATCTTCATGATTGAAAAAAGTATTTATGCTAATTAGGCTGCAAAAATATTAATATATTGGCTAACCACAAGTAAATAGGGGGAACTTTTGCCAAAAAAGAGATTTTGTCTGTCCTCTTCGGACGTTTGATAAATCTGTCAGGCAGAATTTGCTCGATGGTACGATTTTTCCTTACTTCGTGGCTGTCTTTTCAATAGAGAGAAATGAATATCAGATTAGAAACAAAGGCAGATTATGCAGAGGTGGAACACCTCACACGTGAAGCATTCTGGAATGTATATCGTCCCGGATGCACGGAACACTATGTGCTCAACCAATATCGTGCGAATCCGGATTTCATTCCGGAGCTGGATTTCGTCCTGGAAGAGGATGGAAAAATTATCGGTCATGTCATGTATTCCAAGGCGGAGATTGTCTGCGATGACGGTCGTGTGTGGCCTGCTTGGACATTCGGACCGATCAGTATCCATCCTGATTACAAGCGGAAAGGCTACGGACTGAAGTTGTTGCAATATTCCTTGGAGAAGGCGAAGGAGAGGGGGATCGGTGTGCTCTGTATGGAGGGCAATATCGGTTTCTACCAACATGCCGGCTTTGTGTTGGCCAGCTCCTTACACATTCATTATCATGGAGAACCGAGAGAGAGCGAAGTCCCCTATTTCCTGGCGCAGGAGCTGATTCCCGGTTATCTGAATGGCATTGAAGGAACGTATTACACCCCGAAAGGCTATTTTGTGGCAGACGAGCATCCTGAGGCGTTTGAAGCGTATGAGGCTACGTTCCCTCCCAAAGAGAAACATTTGCAGGCCGGTCAGCTTCCTCAGTTCTGCCAGAGTTGCGGCATGCCTTTGACGCAGGATGCGGATTGCGGACATCAGGCAGACGGAAGTCTTCAATTTGACTATTGTCGATATTGCTATGAGAAGGGGTCGGTTTTGCTGGAGAAAATAGGAGAATAGGCCGTCCGGTGCCATGTGAATCTCCGTGCAGGTTTGCATGGCACGGTCGGATATGTTAATGTACGAAATTACGGGGTGTATTCATAAACTCATACATGAACATCCGGAGGGTCTGTCGGTGCACGCCCAACACTTTGCTGATAAATGTCTTTGTACGGTTTTCATGAAGTAACTTGACAATGACCTCCTCCTTTCCGGTCAGTTTCCGTTTGCTTTTGCGACCGACAGGCCGTCCCAGCCGGAACCCTTCCGCTTTTTTACGCGCCAATGCCTCCTTGGTGCGTTGGGAGATCAGGTTGCGTTCTATTTCAGCGCTCAGACTGAAAGCGAATGCCAGAATCTTGCTGTTGAGATTATTGCCCAATTCATATCCCTCTTTTATGGTGTAAACCGTTACATCACGTTCCATACATTGGTTCAGAAAACTCATGACCTGCATGAGATTACGTCCCAGACGCGACAACTCGGCCGTGATCAGAATATCCCCTTTTGCCGCATGTCTTATAAATTTACCCAAACGTCTGGATTCTATTCCTGTCGTACCGCTGATCGTCTCATCGATCCAACGGTCGATGCGGATTTTTTTGATCTTTGAGAACTTTTTTATCTCGAATCGTTGGGTATCGGTACTCTGTTTGTCTGTGCTAACCCTTACATAAGCATAGATCATAATGAGGTATTTTATGAATTTATTGGCGAAAGATACGGAAAAAACTTACTTTTGCCGAATTGAAAGTTGTTTATTTTTTCGTTAGGTAGAAAGTGAAAAGATTATTATCTCTTCCACCCAACTTGGTGGAATGTTTCCATGATATAGCGCATGTCTCTCATGCAGAATGGTTTTGTACATCGGATCCGATCGGTGCCCGACTGGGTTCGGGTGGTGGTACAATTTGGTTGTTGGAGTCTTGCCGACGTCAAGAAGCGCCTGATCGGGCCTTTGGTGAATGGCTGTCAGACGAACGGCGTATTCTGCTCCATGCAGGAGGTCAGAGCCGTCGGTTGCCGGGGTACGCACCATCCGGTAAGATCTTGACACCGGTTCCGGTGTTCCGGTGGGAGAGGGGCCAACGGTTGTCACAGAATCTGCTCACCTTGCAGTTGCCGTTGTATGAACGGATCTTGCAGAAGGCACCGGCTTCCTTGCATACATTGGTGGTCAGCGGGGATGTGTATATCCGGGCCAATGCCTCGCTGCCTGAGATCCCGGAGGTGGATGTTGTCTGCTTCGGCCTGTGGGCCGATCCCTCGTTGGCTACCCATCATGGAGTCTTCGTGTCTGACCGGAAACAACCGGATCGGCTCGACTTCATGCTACAGAAACCCTCCTTGGAAGAGCTAAGTTCCCTTTCCGGAACCCATCTCTTTTTGATGGACATCGGTGTCTGGTTGCTAAGTGATCGGGCCGTGGACTCTCTGAGGCGTCGTTCTGTCTCGGAGGATGGGCAGACATGGCACAACTATGATCTGTATGGAGAGTTTGGCTTGGCTCTGGGAACCCATCCGCGTCGGGTTGATCCGTTGTTGAACGATCTGACTGTGGCGATCCTTCCTTTGCCCGGAGGTGAATTCTATCATTACGGCACCAGTCGGGAATTGATCTCTTCTACCTTGGCTGTCCAGAATCTGGTGCGTGACCAGCGGGCCATCATGCAACGCAAGGTAAAGCCGCATCCGGCCATGTTTGTGCAGAATGCAGACGTACGCCTTCCATTGACGGCTGACAATTCGGAGTTGTGGGTGGAAAACAGTTGTGTGGGAGCACACTGGACCTTGCAGAATCGCCACGTGATTACGGGAGTGCCAGACAATGATTGGACCTTGCAGCTGCCGGCGGGATGCTGTGTGGATGTGGTGCCGATCGGTGAACAGGAGTATGCAGCACGCCCCTATGGCTTTTATGATCTTTTCAAAGGGGATGTGGCGGACAGAAAGACACAGTTCCTGGAACAACCGATCAGGCAATGGGCCGCTGACCGAGGGGTAACGTTGCCGCCTTGTCCGGATATTCAGCTGTTGCCGCTGTTCCCGCTTTGTCGTTCCGTGGAAGAGCTGGGACTTGTGTTGCGTTGGATGATTTCCGAGCCTGCGTTGGAGGCCGGAAAACAGATCTGGGAATCTGCCAGCCGTTTGTCGGCCAATGACTTGTCAGATCAGGCTAATTTACGTCGGCTGACGGATCAGCGATTGGCCTATCGTCGGGCCAACTGGCCTTTGCTGGCGGCTAATCATGAACGGAGCATCTTCTATCAGCTGGATCTGTCTGATGCAGCCCAGGATTTTGTCAACCAGCAGATTGAGTTGCCGGCCCCTTTGCCCTCTTCCGTGTCTCTGATGAAGCGGATTCATGACCATTCGTTCCGCTCCAGAGTCCTGCAGTTGCGTGGTGAGTCGGGGGCATCCGAACAACAGCAGGCATTCGGGTTGTTGCGTGAGGGATGGCTGGGCACATTAGCGAATGATAAACAGAGCCCACACATGCAGGTGTATCGGGATCAGATTGTTTGGGGACGCAGTCCTGTACGGATTGATTTGGCCGGAGGCTGGACAGATACGCCTCCTTACTGTATGTACGCGGGAGGAAACGTAGTGAATGTGGCTGTGGAACTGAACGGACAACCGCCCCTGCAAGTGTATGTGAAGCCGACGGACAGTTATCGTATCATCTTACGCTCCATTGATTTGGGCGCTATGGAGGTGATTTCGGACTGGGACGAGTTGCGGGATTATACGAAAGTGGGTTCTCCCTTCTCCATTCCGAAGGCCGCATTGGCGTTGGCCGGATTCCTGCCTGAGTTCTCTGCCGAACGGTTCGGTTCCTTACAGGAACAGCTGAAGGCATTTGGCGCAGGTCTGGAGATCACGTTGTTGGCGGCTATTCCAGCGGGTTCCGGTTTGGGTACCAGCTCCATTTTGGCCGCTACTGTGTTGGGTACTTTGTCCGATTTCTGTGGGTTGGCATGGGATAAAAACGAAATTGGTCATCGGACCTTGATCCTGGAACAATTGTTGACGACCGGAGGCGGATGGCAAGATCAATACGGAGGTATTCTGCATGGATTGAAATTGTTGCAGACCGGGGAAGGCTTCGCCCAAAATCCTACCGTACGTTGGTTGCCTGACTATCTGTTTACGGATGCTACCTATCAACCCTGTCATCTGCTCTATTATACAGGTATCACCCGTACGGCAAAAGCGATTTTGGCGGAGATCGTGCAGGGTATGTTCCTCAACAGTCAGACGCATCTGAATCTGTTGGCTGAAATGAAAACGCATGCTTTGGAGCTGTTCGAGACTATCCAGTTGGGACGCTTTGAACGATACGGCCAACTGGTGGGCAAGACGTGGGAACAGAACAAGGCCTTGGATGCCGGAACCAACCCGCCTGCCGTGGAGGCTATCATCCGTCGGGTAGAGGACTATCTGTTAGGTTGTAAGTTGCCGGGAGCCGGTGGTGGCGGTTATCTCTATATGGTGGCCAAAGATCCGGGAGCAGCAGCCGAGGTACGTCGGATCCTGACAGAGTCACCGGTCAATGCGAATGCCCGTTTTGTGGAAATGCGACTCTCAAACACCGGTTTTCAGCTGAGTCGCTCTTGATTCAGATGAGTATAGTACAATTTTGTAGATAAAAGGACCAACATTACATGTGTTTTGGAACAAATTAAGTGCCAAAACTGTTGTAATTTTGCACAATTATTATTTGATGAGATTTGAATGGCTAAGAAGTTATTTTTATTATTGGCATTTGTGGCGATTGCTTGGGTAGCAAAGAGCCAGAATTTGGTGATACAGGGAATTGTGCGTGACTCCGTGACAACGGAACCGCTGCCATACGTCTCTGTCTTATTGAAGGGAACAACGATTGGAACGACAACGGGTATTGACGGTGATTTTTATCTGACTACATCGGCCAAGGCACAGGAGGTGGAGGTCTCTTATTTGGGGTATGAGACCAAGACATTGAAAGTCACACCCGGACGGAAGTATAAATTTACCGTGGAGTTGCGTCCGACCAGTATTGATCTGAGTGAGGTTGTGGTAAAACCGAAGAAAGAAAAATATTCAAAAAAGGAGAATCCGGCCGTGATCTTCGTGAAGAAGGTGATCGAACGGCGAGAGGCCAATGATCCGCGCAATCAGCCCTATTTCCAGTATGATCAATATGAGAAGATGGTGATGGCGATGAATGATTATCAGCCTAAAGCCAAGAAAGACAGTACGAAAGTGGGCAAGTTCGACTTCTTGGTGGATTTCGTTGATACATTGGAGATGGGAAAGACCATTTTGCCGGTATCGGAAAAGGAGACAGTCCAGAAAGTCTATTACCGGAGTGACCCGAAGAGTGAGAAGCGCGTGATTCAGGGTGCGAAATCCGCCGGTGTCGATGAGATTTTCTCCCGTGACGGTATCCAGCAGTTCTTGGGAGAGGTGTTCCGTGAAGTGAATATTTTCCAAAATGACATTCCGCTGTTCTTGAACCGTTTTGTGAGCCCGTTATCTACGATGGGGCCCAATTTCTATAAATATTATTTGCTCGACACCTTGGAGGTGGATGGTCACAAGACCGTGGATCTGGGCTTCGTACCGTTTAATTCGGAGGGATGGGGCTTTACCGGTCATCTCTATGTCTCGCTCGATTCTACTTTTTTCGTGGAGCGGGTGAAACTGAATGTGCCGAAAGACATCAACCTGAATTTTGTCGGCGGTATGAGTATCGATCAGACTTTTGAGCGGTTACCGGACGGGACACGACTGATCACCAAAGATGATATTAACGTGGATTTCAAATTGTCACAGAAATCCAAAGGTATGTATGCCCGCCGTCTGAATATCTATAGCAACCATTCGTTTGAACAACCGGATGAGACAGTTGCCCAGGTGTTTGAACAAAGTGCGCCGGTGATCACTGTGCAGGATGCCTATCGGAAAGATGAGGCATTCTGGGATCTGAACCGTCCGGAGGCAGCCGGCAAGAAGAAAGAGAACACAGTGGAAAAATTGATGGCCCGTCTACGTTCTGTACCTATTTTCTATATAACGGAGAAGGTGGTCTCCATCTTGGTGTCCGGCTATATCCCGACCAACAAGGATCCGTTGAAGAGCAAGTTTGAGTTTGGTCCGATGAATACGACGGTGAGTGGTAACGCCTTGGAGGGTGCCCGTTTCCGTGTGGGTGGTGCAACGACTACCTCTTTCAGCAACCGTCTTTTCCTGGATGGTTATATGGCGTATGGTACAAAGGACAAGAAACTGAAATATGATGGGTTGGTGGAGTACTCATTTGTGGACAAGAAACAGTATCGGAAGGATTTCCCGGTTCATTCGATCCGTGCCGAGTACAGCTATGATGTCAACCAGTTGGGTCAGCAGTATATGTACACCAGCAAGGATAACGTCTTCTTGGCCTGGAAACGTCAGAAAGATGATCGGATCACCTATCTGCGCAATGCCGAGTTGACTTATTATCGGGAGCATTACAACGGATTAGCCTACGGTGCCGTTGTCCGCAACAAGAAAGAGACAGCTACGGAATATGTGGGTTTTCGCCGTTTCGAAGCAGACGGTTCCATCAATCCGATCAAGGATTACATGAGTACGGAATTGGAGTTGAAACTCCGTTTTGCTCCGAACGAGAAGTTCTACCAGACACGTAACTTCCGTTACCCGATCACGTTCGATGCGCCGGTGTTCACGTTGAGCCATACGATGGCCTTGAAAGACTTCCTGGGTTCGGACTACACCTATCAGAAAACGGAATTGGGTATTCAGAAGCGCTTCTGGTTCTCGGCATTCGGTTATATTGATATGATTGTGAAGGGTGGCAAGCTCTGGAACAAGGTGCCTTATCCGTTGTTGCTGTTGCCGAACGCCAACCTCTCCTATACGGTCCAGCCGGAGTCCTACACCTGTATGAATGCGATGGAGTTCATGAATGATGAATATGCATCGTGGGATGTGACTTATTATATGAATGGTGCCCTGCTGAACCGTCTGCCGCTGATCAAGAAGCTCAAATGGCGTGAAGTATTCTCGTTCCGCGGGTTGTATGGTCATCTGACCGACAAGAACAACCCCTTCTTGACCGATATGGACCGGACCGGTTTGTATGAGTTCCCGGCTGGTTCATACGTCATGGGTGATACGCCTTACATGGAGGCCGGTGTGGGTGTGGAAAACATCTTCAAGTTCCTGCGTCTCGACTATGTATGGCGTCTGACCTACAAGGATCACCCCAACATTCAGACAAAGGGTGTCCGCTTTATGATGCGATTGACATTCTAACTTTTCCTTTTCTATAAGGAACAATGATTAGCTTATAAATCTTTCAACAAGAGTGAACTGCCTGCTTTCTCCGCTTTCTGGCGGAGATCCAGCAGGAGTTCCCACTCTTTCCTGAACTGCCTGTTGATGTCGATTTTGAAATTCTCCGATCCCTTTTTGTCGATTTGATCGAAAAGATAGCTGATGCTGATGCGGTTGATATCGACTGCCGGCTGATAATAGGCGACCCGATCGTCATTCCCGTAATTCACTTCAATAATAATCTTCGCCTCTTTCAGCAGATAGAGAATCTGGTTGGTCAACCGGATGGGAATCCGATAACTTTCAGACAATTCATTCGCCGTATAGGGCGGTTCTTCACTATGGACAAATCGTTTGACAATGAGGCTGGCAATCAGCAATGTCAGAAAATCTTTATAGCGACGGGAAATGTTTTTGCTGTCCTGTTCAAAACTGAACTTCTTGACATTCTGGGAGGAATAGGTTAATTCCGCCCCAAACAGACAGATCACCCATGAGAGCTGGAGCCACATCAGTAACAACGGAATTACGGCAAAACTACCATAGATAGCATTGTATTTGCTGACCCAGATCTGCCCGGTAATGTAGAGATATTGGAAAAACTGGAAGGCACATCCGGCTACGAATCCGGCGGCCAATCCCTTCAGAAAATGGACTTTCGTATTGGGAAGTGACACATACAACGCAGTGAATACCAGAGTGGTGATCACATAGGGCGTGATGTGCAAAATGGTTTCTACGACCGGTGTGATGAAAATGTATTGATCCAACAAGGAGTTTTGCAGCGTGGAAATGAAAATGGACAATCCGCTGGAGGTGGTCATCAAGACCGGCAACAACAGGAAAAGAGCCAGATAGTCCGAGATTTTCCGTCGCCAAGGACGGGATTTCTGGATCTGCCAGATTTCGTTGAAAGTGTCTTCAATGGACGAGATCAGATTGACCACGGTGTAGAGCAAAAGGATCAGACCGATGCCGATGATGACCCCTCCTTGGGCTTGTGCCAGATAACTCTCCACGAACTCGAACGCCTTGTCCAGCTCCTGTTCGTGGCCGGGAAAATAGTCCAGCAGCTGTTGACGGACTGCAGACTGGAAGCCGAACCCTTTGGCAATGCCGATCAAGACGGCCAGCATGGGAATGATGGAGAGCAGGGTACTGTACGTAAGGGCCGAAGCTTTGGTCATCAGATTGTCATTGATGAAGGCCCGGACGGCCAGAATCCATGTCTTGATCAGGTTGATATACCATTCTTTCAGTCCAGTGACTTCGTTTTCACTGATACGCCAAATATCATACGTGACAAACCGGATCAGCCAGGTAAGGAAGATCTCTACGCGTTCGGGGATGGATTTTTTGTCTGCGTCAGGCCTCATGGTATTCTCCAAATAGACATGTTCCTAAAAAACTGCAGCCTGCCTATAAGCCGGGTTCTGTACTCGTCCTCCGCGAAGAGGACGGGCGTCTGCCATTTATCTCTTCTTGCCGTCACCGACAAGCTTTAGCGGTCTACCCCTCGACATCGGGCGGGCAACCCTACATGCGTCGATATACATGACCTTACAACCCATAAGACGTACGGCATCTTCCATCACTGGAGGATCCGGTGAGCTCTTACCTCGCCTTTTCACCCTTACCAGGCAAGCCCGGCGGTTCTTTTCTGTTACGTTACTCTGCCCTCACAGACAGCTTCCCGTTAGGAAATATGGTGCCCTGTGTTGCCCGGACGTTCCTCTTGCCCTTACGGGCAAGCGACAGACCGGCAGACTGCAGTCCGACAAAGGTACTCTTTTTTTCAACATGGAGAGGTCTTGGATGGGAAAGATTGCAGAGGGGGCATGGATTATTTCCGGATCTGTTCGCTAAGCGGCTGGCCGGACTGGACACTGACCCCACGCAATTCAACATATTCCACACTCATGGGATTGGATGGTTTTATCTGTACATAAAGCGATTGCAGGATTGCCTCCTGATTTTGGATCTGAATAAAGCAGGCATAGCGTCCTTTGTAAGGACGGATAGTCAGTTCTCTTCCTGAATAGGCAGTCAGCGTGACAACACTTTGACCGTCCCCTTGGCGAACCAGTTTGTATCCATAGGCCATTTTCCGTTGGATGTAGTTCAACTCATCCTTCTTGCCGGGATGCTCTTCCCGGTTTACCCAATAGACATGGAGCGGTTTTTCTGTATCCAGTTTCCCCTCTTTCAGGTTGTAGTCGTAGCAGACGAGGTTTTTGTTGACACTGCGCGTGATGTAGAACATCCGTTCCGGAGTCGTGTAGGTGTTTCCGTCCGGATCGTTGGCGTACACCGAAGGGAACAGGAACAGGCAGAAGAAGCCGAGAATAAAAAACAGACGTTGTTTCATGATGAATGATGATGGATTTAAAAAAGGTGAGTCCAGCAAGCGGAAAGATACCCTCTTGGCTGGACTCACGTATCAATTCATGGATTAATATACATAACCGGTTTTACTGCTGACACTGTTCGCGTTGCTGACCGGAATCAAAGTGAAGCCCCACTGATAGTCACGATTGGCCGGGAGTGTATGTTCCGGCAACGGACGGTCACCCCAACTGTCGTAACCAGCCAATCCCTGCATCTTGAGATCCACGCATACTTCTACGAAATTCTGCGGTGTGATGTCGCTGATGTGATGCTGACGGCGCAATACATTCTTCGCTTCAGCCTCGTTGTGATTGGCAATCTGTTCCGGAGTGAAGTTAGTCCACTGGCGCGGCAGTTCCGGATGCTCCTCTGCATCGAAGTCCTCAATGGAGTTGCGGGACGCGTTGAACTCGATCAGGTTGTCGGCTTCTATCAACAGGCCTTTACCCCGGTTGGCGGTCAAGGCAAACCAACGGGTATCGGTAAAGTGACCGTTCTCCTGCGGACGGACATACGGATAGTATGTCGCATCGGCAGTTGTCTTGTAGAGATCCACCGGATAACCGGCTTTGCGATCCCAGTAGTTCTCTAATGGGCCACGGCCGAAGAATTGCAGCTGGTTCATGGAAGCAGGCAGACGGAAGCGGACACCGATACGCGGCACATTCAGTTTGGCAGAGGCACGGCGGGCTGCATCCTGTCCCGGTGTGAAAGTCGCTGTGCGAGTCGCTTCAGACACCTCTGTCTGGGCTGCATTCATCTCCGTAGAGGTGAATTCGGCAGCTACATTGACCACGCCACTCGGATAAATCTTATAGGTGACAATATACAAGTTGCCGGCAGCCAGCAGATAGTTGACTTTGATGACAGCATTGCCATCGATGACATCCGCTGTTGCGTCAGCCACCTTGAAGTTCTTGCTGCTCTGTTTCCAGACCTGTTCGCGTTTGGGTTCCCCATTTCCATAATCGTTGTCAGTCGGAGCACGCCAGAAGTTGGGTTGGATACCGAACCCTTCCTCAAAATATTCTGTGCCATCTACTCGATACGAAGTGACGATACCGCTCTGTTTGTCAAAGACAAAGTTTACTTTGGAAGAGGTGGCTTTCAGCAGATTGCCCTCTGTGGTCGTCGTCAGTTTCGGTCCGTTGGCTTTGTAGCTTTTCTTGTCAGCCGTAATCGGCAACTGGAACTGATCGTGTGCCACTTCAAATCCGGCGGGGATCAGCGCATCAGCCTGACGGGTCTTGACACTGAAATCCACAAAGTATTCCACACCGGCTTGTGCCTTCAGACCGGCCACCGGAATCTGTACTTCGGCAGACTTCTGCGGATCGATGTTGACTGACAGATTACCGCTGTTGATGGTTTTGCCGTTCGCTTTCACCGTGTAGCTGAAGCTATAGGGCTTGGTGCAGGTGAAGTAGAAGCGGTTGTTGATCCGGAAGGTGCCGTTGGCCGCATCGACTGCCTCAAAACCGAAGTTCTGATGCGCATATTTCACCTCTTGCATAGCCGGATGCGGGTCGCGGTCCGGATTGACGATACCGTTGCAGAGGAAGTTGCCGTCACTCGGCATGTTCTCACCGAAGTCACCTCCGTATGCATAGAACGGACGACCGTTTTTCTTGTCAGTCTGCAACAGACCTTGATCGACCCAGTCCCAAATGAATCCACCCTGCAAGTTGGGATATTTATAGATAGCCTGCCATTGCAACCACAGGTTACCGGTTGAGTTACCCATGGCGTGTGCATATTCAGACGGAGCGATCGGACGGTCGCTTCCCTTCTTGCCGATCTCTTCCAACCAGTCTGCACCCGGATATTGAGGTACATACATATCTGTATTCCATTCCCACAAGGCACGCTCATAGTTGACCGGGCGGTTCATGCGACCCTGCTCTTTTCCCTTGATATAGAGATAAGTCTGATAGAAGTTGTATCCGTTACCGGCTTCATTACCCAAAGACCAGAAGGTTACACACGGATAGTTCTTGTTACGTTCGTACATGTTGACCGTACGATCCATGTGCGGTTTCAGCCATTCCGGATTGTTACCCAGCGTACCCCCTTTGCTCAGGTTGTAATACATGCCGTGTGATTCGATGTTGGCTTCGTCGTACACGTAGATACCGTATTGGTCACACAGTTCGTAGAATTTGCGGTCTTGTGGATAGTGACAGAGACGGACGGCATTGATGTTGTGTTGTTTCATCAGCTCAAAATCCTTGCGCATCAGCTCCTCGGTCACATAGTGGCCGGTTTCGGGATTGTGTTCGTGGATGTTGACACCTTTGAACTTGACCGGCTGGCCGTTAAACAGCAACACCGTGTAGGGCTTTCCGTTACCGGCAATCTGGTCAATCTGCTTGATCTCAATGCGACGGAAACCGACATGATAGGGCACCACTTCTGTGACCTTGCCCTCTTCTTTCACTGTCATCAGCAGTTTGTAGAGATTGGGGTGCTCTGCACTCCAGGCGCCGATCTCTTTCAGTTGGGCCTGGAAGGAAGCGGTCGGATTCTTGAAGGGACTTACCCAAACATCTTTGGATTCTGAGACCAAGGTGTTGCCTTGGGCATCCTGCAATTCATAGCCGACATTCAGCTGGCGGCTCTCGTTACCGTGGTTCTTCAGGTCAACGGCCAGTTCGAAGATGCCGTCTGTGTAGGTATCATCCAATGTGGAAAGCACCCGGAAATCCTGGATGGCCGCCTTGGGCTGGGACCAGAGATAGACATCGCGCTCGATACCGCTCATGCGCCAGAAGTCCTGACACTCCAGATAGGAACCTGTGCTCCAACGGAAAATCTTCAGGACCAATGTGTTCTTGCCGGGCTGGACATAGTTGTTAATCAAAAACTCCGCCGGATTCTTCGAATCTTCGCTGTATCCTACTTCCTTGCCGTTCACATACACATAAAGACCCGATTTGGCACCGGCAATATGCAGATAGATGTCCCGTCCGTCCCAGTCTGCCGGAATCTCCATGTCACGACGGTACACACCGACTGGATTGGCTTCGGGCAGCAGCGGAGGCTGCGGATTACGAGCCTTGAATTCATATCCGTGGTTCGTGTAGATGGCCGTTCCGAATCCTTGCATCTCCCAGTTGCCCGGCACTTGGATGTCATGCCAGTTGGCTGTGCTGGTAGCCGGATCCGTGATGTTGTCAGGCAGTTGCTTGTACGAATCTACAAAGTAGAATTTCCAGGTTCCGTTCAGCAAAGAGTAGAACGGACTCTTCTCGTAACGTGTGGTAAGAGCCGTGGCCTTGTCGGCATAGCTCATAAAGGCACTACGTGGCAACTCCTTATTGACTGACACGACTTGAATGTCTTGCCAATAGGGCTTGATGTCAGTCTCTTTCGGCTCGTTTGCCCAGCCAGTTCCGAGAAGTGAACAGGCCAACAGTGCGGAGAAGAAAGTTTTTTGAACAGTTTGTTTCATAGATTTGAAAATGATATGGTAAATATTATTCTGAATTGATAGGGCGAAGATAGAATTATTTTACAATAATTTCCTCATCCACGGCCGTTATTTTATCTTTGCACCTCAAAATGTAAAGAAAAACAGAAGTTATGATTTCGGTAGAAGGGTTACGCGTGGAGTTTGGAGGCTTTACGTTGTTTGATGATGTCTCTTTTGTGGTGAATAAAAAGGATCGGATTGCCTTGGTGGGAAAGAACGGGGCCGGCAAATCGACGATGCTCAAGATCTTTGCCGGATTACAGATGCCGACTGCAGGAACTGTCAGTGTACCCAAGGAGACGACAATCGGTTATTTGCCGCAGCAGATGTTGTTGCAGGATATGCGGACCGTCCGTGAGGAGGCGGAGCTGGCATTCGAACACCTGCATGAGATGGAGGAGGAGATGAACCGAATTAATCAGCAGTTGGCGGACCGGACCGATTATGAGTCGGAAGCCTATCAGAAACTCATCGATCGGGTGACCTATCTGACGGAGCATTTTCAGATGATGGGTGGACATAATTACCATGCCGAACTGGAACGGACACTGATTGGATTGGGTTTCAAACGGACTGATTTTGACAGGCCGACTGCTGAGTTCAGTGGTGGTTGGCGTATGCGTATCGAGCTGGCCAAGCTGTTGTTGCGCCGACCCGACGTATTGTTGCTTGACGAGCCGACCAACCATTTGGATATTGAGTCTATCCAATGGTTGGAGAACTTTATTGCCACACGTGCCAATGCCGTCATCCTTGTGTCGCACGACCGTGCCTTCATTGACAACACGACGACCCGTACCATTGAGATTGAATTGGGGAAAATCTATGATTATAAAGTAAAGTACTCTGAGTATGTGGTGCTCCGCAAGGAGCGTCGCGAGCAACAGTTGCGTGCATTCGAGAACCAGCAGAAGAAGCTGGCCGATACGGAGGCCTTTATCGAGCGTTTCCGTTACAAGGCCACCAAGGCGGT
>JBJECC010000290.1:0-20316 GCA_051870655.1 Parabacteroides sp.
TTACCAACGGCTTCGATACGCTACTCAGGAACAACGGAAGAATTTCACATCCGATTAATTCGGCATACATTGGGAAGACTTGGACGAGGATTTCGTTCCATTGGTCGTGAACTGGCCAACCTGCCGGTTGAGTCTGAAGAGGTCGCCACCGTCGTTGATTGATTTGGAGAAACAAGGGGGCCCCCCGCTTGGGACTATCCATCCTCGAGCGGAAGTTCCCCACTTGCCAACATAGTTAATAACCTGTTTGTTATAGAAAGAGAATGAGAGGATTCTGTGGTTGTCAAGGTTCGATCTCTACCTGTCCCACATGCTCCAACCGGAAGCGGCTCCGATTCCAATGGAAAGGAGGATACTCCGTATTGGTCAGAATGGTGTTCCCCTTGAACAGCAGGCCATCCACCGACTTCGCATAGAGGATGGGGTTGTCAAACGTCTCGAAGCAATTGTCAATGATACGGATCGAACCCGCCTCTCCACCATGATAACAGCGGGTCTGACGAGACAGGTCTTTGATCAACGGTGTAATGCTGATGACGGCATTCGACTCCATAAACAGGCAGCTCAGTGTATTCACAAACCGATTGCGGCTGATCTGCACATCCCGGCAGGCTCCGCTCTCGAACCACAGAGAACAGTCTCCACTAATCAAAATGGCCGAACCGGACACATGGTCGAATGTATTGGAATCCACAACTACCTTTCGGGGTGTGGTGAACAAAGAACCCCGTGCGCGGTTGTTGCGGACCAGATTGTGTGTGAAATAGACCTCTGGAGTCCAGGTCAGGTTCTCCAGTCCGCAAAGCCCGCCTCCCACAATGCAACTGTCAAGTGGCTCCGCAAACTGAATCCGGAATGCACGGACGGCTGGAGAGCCCTCCTCTGTCAACGGCGTGATCCGGGCTATCCGATTCGTGCCTGCCACGACCTCCGAGGTCTCTTTGGCAATGAACTGTACCGAATCGCCCGCAAAACCCCAATCAAATCCATAGGTCTGTTCATACATGAACCGGCCGATCACTGTGTGGTCATCCACCCGCTCTTGCAGATCCAGATAAATGCCATGCACATTGATGGCATCGTCGCCCATGTGCTCATATAATCCATTGGTAGAAAGGATCGTGCCTCGGCAGTGAGAGAAGTGAGTCGCATCGACAATGGAAGAGATATAACGCGAAGGGTTCCGTTCGCTCAGACAGACTTTGAAGCCATCCAGCGTGACATTATCGCACAACTGCGCCAACAGCCCCATTCCTTCCGCGTAATTGATCTCCACCTGTTTCAGTACCGTGTTCACATTCTGATGCAGGAAAATGGCCGGTGCAGGACGATCCCAGGTGCGGAGGATCAACACCATGCCGGGCTTGAGCCGCTCCTCTTCCCACATGGGAGCCTGTACCACCCGTTTCCCCCGGGCAATCAAGGCCTGGTTCGGGAAGGGGATGTCACCTATCTGATAGGCCAGCCGTTTACTCGTCCCGTCATAGACGGTCGCATAGAAGGGGCGTATGTCGGATCTTCCCAAAGCCGACACCTCCAGCGTCGAATCTCCCGTGATGCGATAGTCCATCTCCGGGAAGAGTTCGAACGTGATACCACCCTGCTTCCGCTCGTTTTTCAGAATGCGGATCTGCGGGTAAATCGTTTCCTGAAAATCAACCGTGAAATTCTGGAGCGTGCAATGGCTGGAGCGTACCAGCGAGACGGGCAACATGGCCCCGTGGCAGACAAACAGCGCCCCGTTGCCCTCCAGTGTCAATGAATGAAAGTCTTCCAGCGGAAGCGCCACCCGCAACGGCCTTTCCAAAGGCTTCTCGCCACCCAGATATTCCGCATGATTGGAAATGTAGTACATCCGGCTGGAGGCATCCTCCTCATAAAAGTCATACCGGCCCGGTTGGAAACGGATCACGACACTGTCCTGTTGTGCCTCTTCCCGGATCTGACGCAACGCAACAGCCATCTTCGAGGCCAGTTTTTTACCGCTGGGGACAATCCCCATCGCGGACATATCCACTACTTTCTGGGAGTTGGCGGAAACGATAAACGCCCAAAGCAGGAGGTGGGTAAGAATCAATCTGTACATAGTCATATTTGTATGATTAGTTGACAACATAGGGCCCATAGACTGCCCGTACATGCATCTCTTCGTCGAGGGACGACAAGACATAGATCTGATAGCGTTTCCCTTTGTCAAACACCTTGACCACCACGTGGCCCGACACGGGAGCCACTGTCTTCATCCAAGGTTCGTCTGCATATTGCCGTTGCAGGGTCTGTGGCAGGCAGGTGGGGAATATGATCGGATCGTCGGCTGCCGGGGTGAGTGAAACTATCCTCTGGATGACATCCGGCTGGATATGTTCGTAGTCCCAGACCGGGATGATGAACTGCCGGGCCTGGACAGACCGGACGAATCCCTCTGTCATCGCGTCTTTATAGGCATGATGGTTTGCCTTGCATACATCTACCGGCCCGCAGGCTTTCGCCACCAGCTCCTCCACATTGACCGGTTCACCCTGTCCGTCCAGCAGCCGGCCGCTGACATCCCCGCCGCAATAATAGCGGAACGGGCCGTAGGAGATGCGGAGTGCCAGGCTTTTTGTGTTCTCGTTCTGCTGCTGCGGGTCCAGGTTCGCCTCGTTCAGGTCGTAGAGGCGGCGGGTTTCTCCCTCTGTTCCGGTCCAGACCTCCCCATTGGCCGCCAGGTTGCGGATGGAGAAAAGCGATTGATACCGTTCCCTGTCATGCAGCAGACAGATCTGATTCTCCTGTCCGACTACAAACGCCTCCTGCTGCAACCCGTAGATCCGCTGCTGGTTCTTCAGGAATGCCCGGTAATTCTCTACATCCGGGTCCTGGATGGGTAACGGATATTGATAGTCCGGATAGCCCCGGTCGAACACGTGGCCGAACCGGAGTGACTGCCCCGCCTCTGTAATGCCTACGAGCTTGTAGTCCGGATCCTGACCGTCAGTCTGCGGCAGAGGCATCGTCGAGTCTCCCGTATGATCGTTGTGGAAATGGGAAACCATCAGGTAGTCCACCTCATTCCGATGCGGATTGACCCTATTCACATAGCGGGCCACCCATGTCCCCGCCCTCCGCGAGGCATCCGGCAGCGGTTCGCACATCTTCGGGTAGTCGCTCGGATCCCAATCGCCCACATCCACCAACAGGGAGGTGCCATCCGGGAAAATCAGGAAATTAGATTCGCCCCTCCCCGTATAGATGTGGTGAATCTCCATTTCTCCCGCCTGCCAGACGGGGAATACCGTTTCCTCCGGCGAAGAACAGGCCATCAGGGAAATCCATCCGGCCATACATCCGATAAGCCGGCTTCTAAAAACAATTCGTTTCATAATGATTCAAAGTACTTCTTGTTTGATTCGGAAAAACAGCAGGGAAACCTCCCTTGGAAACTATCCAATCCACGATGAGGTTTCCCCTGCTGACCAATTAAACGACAAATCTAAATATGTGAATATGATGAGTATGCAAATTCATCAAACACCCTGCCGGGGGCGGTACTTTTGGGTAGGATGCCTCCCAGCCTAAGGGTAGGGTGTCGCCCAGCCTAAGGGTAGGGTGTCGCCCAGCCTAATGGGAGAGCATCGCCCAGCCTAATGGTAGGATGCCTCCCAGCCTAATGGGAGAGTGTCTCCCAGCCTAAGGCGAGGCGGCTCACCTAAATTATAGATAGCCGTCATCCTCTAACTCGACCGTCAGTAGCGGAGTGAAGGTATAGCTACGCGGCTCTTTCAGCATCTTTCCTCCTGTACCGGCTTGCGTCGTAACCGTCAGCTGATAGTCGCCCGGCTCTAAGGTGGGCAGGAGGACGGTGAGCTGCGACGGGTTGTTATGCACCAGGAGGCGTACCTTCTTCTGCTCGCTGCTGCCCACTTTGGAGAAGAAGACTCCGTTGGCGGGATTTTCTCCGGCAATCTTGATGTTCACGCCGTTGATGACTAAGTTGCTGCCGGAGGTGATGCGTCCGTTGGTCTCGTCCAGCAGCGGGTCATAGACACTGTTGATGGTGATGCCGCCGGCTGCCGCACGGGTCTTTACATCCACCTCGCTTAACGCCTTACGCATCGTTCCGCTCGCTGAGAAGCCCACTGACAACTTGTGTTTTGCTGGGTCGAACTGAGCACTCTCACCATCAAAACTGCCACTGACAGATACGGAGAAGACACCCAATCCTGTATTGACCGTCTTCCCGGAAGCTAACAGGTCGATGCGCTTCTTATCCGCCAGATCCAGGATGTTCATGATCGTTTCAGGACGATATTCCGTGCGCTCCTTGCAAATCTCGTCGGCCACCATTTGGTTGTCCGCCGATCCCGTAGTAGATACCTTACCGGTATAATCACCTTTCTTCTCTGTCAACACATTGTCGTACAGATCTACAGTAATCGCATTTTTAGCCATGATGCTTATTATTTAAAAGGTTAATAAATAGCTCCACCCTTGCGAGAGGAACCTGTTAACTAAAACTGTTCTCCTTCATTGTTTAGAAAAGTATAGGGGATCCCTCGCTCGTTAAACCTTTCAGAACTTTGAGAAGGGTTCCCCGGAAGCTGACTTGCTTATTGATTTATTTCCGGCTTTTTATCCAACGAATAACCCGGATTATATTGCTGGTTGTTGGGGACACCTGGCTTACCGACACCGACACGCATCAGGGCCTTCAGCTCCTCCAAGTGGCGCTGATAGACATCGCGAGGCAACACTTGATGTTTCCTGCAAATAGAGGTTGCCATACCGACCACTTCACCCATCATGCCTGTTGTCCGCTGTACCCGGACAGTTCCCAAAGCCACATGCGTCACACTAATGTCGCGACCCGCCATGAACAGATTGTTCACATTGCGCGAATAGAGGCAACGATAGGGAAGCGGATAGGGATATGTATAAATGTGTGGGGCAATCGATTTGAATTCTTGGCCGGGAAAATGCTTGCTGTTCTCTGGATCCGGATAATGCAGATCAATGCTCCAAGTACAGGTTACGGCTGCATCTTCATGTAGGATATGCTTACGAATATCATCCTCCTTCAAGATGTAGTCACCCATCAGACGACGAGACTCCCGCTTGCCGGAGACGTAGGCCACCCAACCCAGTTTGCGGTTTCGGTAGAGATCGTTCTCCTTCATCTGGTTCTTCAGATAGCTCCAGTTGGAATAGACCACCAGGAGCCCGTAATCCCGGATCTGTTCGAAATCGCGAATCTGATCCCGGTTCATACCGGTCTCCCACGTCCATTCACCCATTGTCACCTTCTCGCAGTTAGCTTCATTGAACTCAACGCCATAGCTGAAGAGAGGGAAAGTGCAGGCTTGTTTGGTCTCTTCAGAATACCACTGAACTGAAGCGCCCATCGTCATTTTATCCGCCTTTTCCGGTGCCTTGCTCTCGCCAAATTCAGCACGAGATTCACGTCCCATGTGGTAATCTGCACCTGCCAGATAACCGACTGTTCCATCCCCTGTACAATCAGCAAACAGAGGAGCTTCCAATGTGACTTCCTCGCTACTCTCGATGTGTTTGACCACGACACTCCGGATTAGTTGTCCCTGTTTCTTTACACTGACCGCATGATAGTTGGCAAAAAGTGTAATGTTTGGCTCATTGGCCACAAAAGCCGCCTTCTTCTCGTCTTCATAATAGGCGGCCGGCTGTGCATTTCCTCCACGGGAGGGGCCAAACTCTTTTTGCAAATTACCTAACTCTTTGTAGGGGCCCTCGCCGATGCGTCCACTCAAATGGACACGCACCTCCGAACTGTTGTTGCCGCCCAATACTGGACGGTCGTTCACCAAGGCTACCTTGCACCCCAGACGGGCAGCAGCTGCAGCTGCACTGATGCCGGCCACACCGCCTCCAACGACCACCAGATCATACCCATTCTTTGTCAGAGGTGTATCCGGCAGGTTCAACGCCTTCCGACGGAACGAGGCCAGCGCCTCCGCTTCGGAAGGGGGCATCCGGTCGGCTTCCGTGGTGAAATAGATGGCATCACACCGACCGTCGAAGCCCGTCAGGTCGTGCAGGCAGAGTCGTGTCTTCGGCTGGCGGACCGTCACCTTGCCGGCTGCCTGCCACAGCCAGGATTCTCCCTCGGCCCCTAACGGCGAGGAGAGCCGTTTGCCGCCCACCGTCAGGCTGAACTTGCCCGGCCCCTCCCCCTTCTTCCAGGGAGCTGTCCAGTTGTAGGTCCGGACATACACATAATAATCGCCTGTTTCCGGAAAGGTCACTTCCGTCACGGCATCTGCAACGGGCTCTCCCAACCCATGTGCCAACAAATAGGGAGATCCCATCTGATCCATAAATTGCTGGTCTAACACCCAACCGCCCTTTTGGGTGAAGCTCTCTGCCTCGACCAGCAAATCGGCTGCTTGTACGGCAATATTACCGACCAACAAGCCTGCGATGGCCAACCATTGTTTTATCTTCATCCTGTTGTTTCTTCTTGATTGTGAAAAAGAAGGGTGCATTTAAGATTCGACCCAAACACACCCTTCTGAATAAACTTCAAACTTACCTGTTACCAGAAGATGGTTTCTTCTAAATTTGGATTCAAGATACGTTGCTGCTGCGGAACAGGCCAATAATAGAACTTCGGTTCTTCAAACCGGCGGTTCCCAATCTCGTTCTTGATCACTATATAACCAGAATTACCATTGGAGAGAGTAACGATGCCTTCATCCAAATAGTAGAACGAGTAGTCTCCCTGTTCAGCCTCCGGAATGGGGTTGCTCTCCTTGTTTTGGAATATACCCATTTCTGGTATTCCGTCTCCCGTAACATCGAACACGCCAAATTGATCTACATAGATACCCTGCTGCACGTCACGAATCAGATGGGCCTCTTTCCAACGCATCAAATCGTCCCACCGGAAGTTTTCGCCCATCAGCTCGATACGTCTTTCCCGACGGATCTGCAACAACGCCTTGTCTGTAATATCCGGATATTGTGCACTCAGATTCGGATCATTCAGAATCTCTGAAATGACAATCCGTGGCATCTCCACACGTGAACGAATCTCATTGATGGTCTTGTCCATATCATCTTGCGTCAGCTGACCCAACTCGGCTTTGGCCTCCGCATAGATCAACAGCACCTCCGCATAACGTGCAACGGGCAGGTCGGAATAGGTCGTAACACCTGTCAGTGAAACAGGATCATCTGTCTCAAACTCGACACATGGATAACCTCCCAAATTCAGATTCGGACGGAAGGGAGCTGCATTGCCAGCACGCTTGAACCCCGGAGCCATGAAGGTTTGCGACAGACGCGGGTCACGATTCTGGAACACTTCCACGAAGGACTTCTTGTCATAGTCTGGCACCGAACTGAAAGGAACGGCCTTTCCATCGGGAGTCAAGTATTCATACGATTCCATCAAACTACGGCTCAAGTTGGAGACCCAAGAGAAGGCTTGTGCACCTGCTGCATGCTTGATCTGTTCGCTTGCATCATAATCCTTGAACAGGATGATTTCCGGTGATGCCGACAAGTTGTAGCTGGAGAATAGCTTCCGATAGGCGTTGTCTTTGCCGCCGCTCTTGTCGATGGAAAACTTGCCTGATTCCATGAGAGCAGATGCGGCTTGGACTGCCTTCTCCAAATAGGCATTGGCAGTTCCTTGTAACCCTAACTCATCGTGATACTTCCGGTAGGTACCCTCGTGTAAACAAATGCGTGCTTGCATCGCCAAGGCATACCATTTGCTGAATACCGTACGATTGCCCATGCTCTCAGACATGTGGGCGACTGCATAATCCAGATCGGCCATGATGGAATCCACCACCAATGTACGCGGGTCACGTGCCTTGTAAAGCAATTCCTCATCGGTATCAGACAGGGCGGTCGAATACCACGGAAGTGAATTATACTTCTTTACCTGTGAATAGTACCAGATAGCCCGTTGCAGACGAGTCAAGCCTACATAATGGGCAATGGCTTGCGGATCACCGGTTACATTATCCAGATTGTTCAAGAAGAAATTGAACCGACGTAAAGTGCCCCAATCATCCCATCCGCCCACGGTTTCCGGAGTGATGCTGCCTCGGATCAAGTCATTGTTCTCATGTACCTCCGAATAGGAAGCATAGTTGTCACTTACATAGTCTGAATAATAGGGCTGTACATACTCATAATAGGTGTTTGTGTACAACTCTAAATCATTCTCTGTTTTGAAAAAAGTCTCTGGCGCAATCGAGGTCGTCGGGTAACGATCCATGAAATCATTGTTACAACCTACCAGGGCCAATGCACCTAACGATGCAACGATTATATTTATCTTTTTCATCTTGTTGTCGTTTTAAAGTGAGATATTCAAACCGATCGAATAGGTACGTTGCAATGGGTGTGAAGTCGTATTCAACTGTTCCGGATCGAAGTTCTTGCACAAGGGCGTCAACTCGAACAGATTCTCGCCACTGACATAGATACGTACGTTATTCAGCTTAATCTTCTGCAGCAACTGCTTGGGCAACGTATAGCCAAACGTGATGTTCTTGCAACGCAGGTAGGCTGCATTCTGCAAATAGCGTGTCTGGTTGTACGACATATCGCCCGCACCATTGGCCAGATAGGATTTCAGACGAGGGAAATAGCCGTCCGGATTCTCCGGAGTCCAATGATCCAAGTTGTTTTCATAGACGTTACCCCATGGGGCTAAATAGACTCCATAGAATTTGTAACCACCTTCGGAAGGAGATGGATACCAATCCCGTTTGCCGACACCTTGGAACAACATGCGCAAATCGAAACCGTTCCAATCCGCATTCAGATCCAAGCCATACAGGTAGCGGCTACGATTGTTACCGATGATCTTGAAATCACCCGGATCATCGACGGTATTTGAACCCTTGTTGATCTTTCCATCCCCGTTCAGATCCTTATACTTCAAGTCGCCGGGTTCCAGCTTGCGGTCGCCCGGATAGGAAATGACACTCCATTGATCGGCATGACTATCGATATCTGCCTGATCTTTGAAGAAACCTTCCGTCACCAAACCCCAGATCTCACCCAATTCCTGGCCTTCGTAGTAATCGGTCAGGATTCCGGTCGGGTTGTCGAATCGGGTAATCCAAGAACGGCTGTCCGACAGGATGAAGCGAGCACTGTAGTTGAAAGGGTTAGATCCCATATTGAAGCGATCACGCCACGTAACAGATACCTCCCATCCTCGTGTTTTCAAGTCTGCCGCATTGATTTTCGGTTCAGCTGTACCCAACACGCTGGGCAGGGTCTTACCCTTGGTCAACATGTCCTTCGTATCACGACGATAGACATCACCTGACAGAATCAAACGATTGGAGAGCATGTTTAAGTCGATACCACCATTAATGGTATAAACCTTCTCCCAAGTCAATGAGTTGGAGATCAAGCCCGGCTGATAAACGCCCATTGGTTTGGAACCATCCAGCAAGTAATTCATCTTGCTTGCAGTCATGGAAGCAATGTAAGAATAGTAGCTGACATTCTGATTACCCAATGAACCGTAAGAGAATCTCAGTTTCGCATGATCCAACCAAGACTTGGTGGACTCCATGAAGTTCTCCTTGCTGAATACCCACGCACCGGAAACAGAGGGGAAGAAACCAAAGCGATCGGCAGAGGGGAAACGGGACGTACCGTCATAACGGCCGTTGACCTCCACGATGTATTTATTGTCGAAGGTATAATTCAAGCGGTAGAAGGCACTACGGATGGTCCATGTGTAATCGTCTTCTGTCATCGTCATGTCGCCCGTAGCCAACTGCACAGAGGGATAGGTGTCCGTGATCAAATCTTTCCGTTTACTCAACAAATAGTTGTAGTGTTCATACTCCTGGCTATAACCGGCAACGGCCGATACCGTATGCCTGCCGAAATCCTTGTGGAAGTCCGTGTAGAGATTGACCAAGGTATAAATCGTCTGAGCCGATGATTTTTGGGCATAATTCTCCCAACCTAAATAGATATCAGGTGTATTGGGTCCTGTACGATACGGAATATTCTTGTCGCTATCCCACGTATCGGCCCGGTTGTTGTTGACCTTGGTCGTAAAGTCGGCTTTCACATTCCACATGTGAGGAATCAGATCCGCAACGGCTGTAAATTGTGTATAGAGCGCACTGTTCTTGGTCACCTGCTCTCCTCCATCGATCAGGGTTCCGATCATTTGAGCCCCCTCTTTTGTGTAGCTTCCGTCAGGGTTATATACAGAAACCAACGTATTGGTTTCATTGGCTATATTATACAACCAAGAACCGAAGTTGGTCGGTTTGTCATATTTATAATAGGTAAAGGCTGTATTGTTTCCAACCGTCAACCATTCAAAAGGACGGTATTCCACGTTACTTCTAACATTGAAGCGGCTGTACTGGTCTTTGTTGTAGTGCAACATACCACTCTCCGCATAATACTCGGAACCCAAGTAATAGGATGCTTTTTGCGATGCACCGGACAAACTCAGGTTGTGCTGATGCGAAGTACCGAACTTGTCGAAAATCTCATCAAACCAATCCGTAGAGGCCAAACGCGTATATTTGTTGGGATCGGTTGGGTTGATAATGGTCGATTCCAAAGAGGGATCGTTCACCAATTGCTTAGCATATTCCAACTCGGTGTCAGAGTACAAATCGTACCAAGGCTTACCCATCTCCTTTTTGTAGCTGGCCTGGATGTAGGGATCTTTGACCACCTTTGGCATATTGGTCAGGCTCCGGACATTATAGGTGTTGTTGAACTGTACCTGAATCTTGTCGCCTTTACCCTTCTTGGTCGTGACCAAAATCACACCGAAGGAGGCACGCGCACCATAGATGGCTGCCGAAGAGGCATCCTTCAAGACCGAAATATTCTCAATATCCATCGAGTTCATACGTGCAAAATCGCCAGCTGAAGTCGGGATTCCATCCACCAAGATCAAGGGGCTACCGCCATTGATAGAGGTTTCACCACGAATGTTGAACGAGGGTTCTGCATTGGCCGAACCACCATTCGGAGACACTTGCAAGTTAGGCACCAAACCCTGCAGGGCGACACCGACGTTGTTTGTCGCACGGTTCTGTAACATGGTTGATGTGACGGTCTCCACAGCACCACTCAGGTTGGCTTTCTTCTGCGTACCATAACCAACCACAACTACCTCATCCAGGTTCTGTGTGTCCTCGCTCAGACGAATGGATATTTGCTTTTGATTACCTACCTTGATCTCTTGATTCAAGTAACCGATATAAGAAACCTCCAACAGGGCACCATCTGCTACATTCAATACGAAGTTACCATCTATATCGGTCACAGTTCCGTTGGTGGTTCCCTTCACCACTACGTTGGCACCGATAATGGGCTCTCCGCTCCGATCGACCACTTTACCGGTGATGCGACGTCCGTTCTGCTGCGGAGCATTCACCTCTGCTTTAGTCAGGATGATCTTCTTGTCCAACACCTTGTAGGTTACATCCGTGCCGGCAAAGAGTTTGTCCAGCACGTAGAATACATCACTTTTCTCTGCTGACAACGATACGCGCCGGTCGAGATCGATGTGGCGCACGTTGAAGAAGAAAGAGAATTCAGACTGATCTTCAATCTGGTTCAATACGGTCTGTACCGTCTCGTTCTGCGCATTCAAGCTGACTTTGGCCTCTTGCGCATAGCTCTCTGCTGACCAAGCGATGCCTGCGGAGCAGAATAGGGCTAACACACTTAGCTTCATACTTCTTGGAATTTGATGTACGACTTGTCTTGGCAGTCGCAATGCCTTTACCGCCCAATCCTCTTGGGGGATCAAAATATTTGCCATACTTTTGCAATTGGATTTAAGTTAAACAAAAAATGATCTCATTTCATCCGGTCTTTGCTTGCGCCAACAGGCAGAGATCGGGTGTTTTTCGTTTTACGGAGCTCTGTTTCTCATGATGCGAAATGAATTAGTTAATAGATTTCTATAGTTGTTTTCTCGTCTGTCTTGTCTGCATTGTCAGCGTAACGCCAACGGATGTCGGAGGAGAGTCTGAACACCTCCAGGATGCGTTCCAGCCGCTGGGAGGTGAAGGTGCCTGTGAAGGCCTCCTTTTTCAGACGGGGATTCTGTAGGATCAACCGGACATGGAAACGTTTTTCCAGCATACGCAGCGCTTCGGGCAGGGGTGTGCTGTCGAAAATGATTTTCCCCTCTTTCCAGGCGGATTCACTCAGGCCATTGGTGGTGAACAGGTGTGGCTCCGATGCTGCCACATCATAGACTACCTTATGCCCCGGTTTCACATCCAAGGTGTGTACGGCGGTTCCCCGGGTGTAGGCGAAGCGGATCTTTCCGGTGAGCAGGGTGGCTTGCAGGGCCGGTTCGGACTCGTATGCATCCAGATTGAAGGTGGTGCCTAACACTTCGACCTGTGTCTGATGGGGCGTCTTCACCACGAAGGGGCGCTCCGGCTCCTTCTCTACTTCGAAATAGGCTTCCCCCTCCAGTTCCACCCGGCGCTCTGCTTGGGCAAAGGAGGACGGATAGCGTAACGTAGATTCGGAGTTCAGGTGCACTTTGGAGCCGTCGGGCAGTTCCAATCGGGTGGTCATGCCCGGATTGGTGCGTACCTCCACCATGCGGCCCTCCTCCTTGCCCGATTGCAGGGCCTGGAAGTAGAGGAGGCTGAAGGTCATGACCAAGGGGAGGAGCAGGATGGCGGCCACCGATTGGTATTTCATCCACAGGCGGCGGGGCAGGCTGACGGTTTCGCCTTGTAGTTTTCGGCAGGTCTGTTGCCATGCCTTTTCGGTATCGACTTGCGGGGTGACACGCAGGAGGTCGGCGTGCCAGGAGAGCGACATGAGCCGCTTCAGGAGCTGTTCATGCTCCGGAGATTGGGCCAGCCAGGCCTCTACCGCCTCACATTCTTGCTCAGTGGCCTGGCCTGTGCAGTAGCGAATCAACGCCTGTTCTTCTATCTGTTGTTGTTTGTGCATCATCTGTCTTTGTTAGTCAGCGAAAGGGAATCTCCGCCTTGTTTTTCTAATAAGACAAGGGAAAGGCGGCAGATTCCTAAACAAAAGAAGCGATTATTTTAATGCTCTACAACATATTTTGAGTAAGAAGTGCCTCAAAAACGGCTTGAGGGGGGGGGTAATTCAAGAAAATGTGTACTTTTGGCCATCTTAATTATCATGCACAAAGAAACAGAGACATCGAAAGAGAATGATTTGCTGGCCGCCATTCAAGCGGGCGACTGGAGTGCATACAGGGTCCTGTTCGACCGGTATTATTCTGTGCTATGCGCCTATGGCAATCGTTTTGTCACGCTGGAGGAGGCGGAAGAGATCACTCAGGACACCCTGCTGTGGCTCTGGGAGAACCGCCGGCATATCGTGATCGAGCGTTCGCTCAGCCATTATCTGTTGTCCATGATGTATCATCGGAGTGTCAATCTCATCCGGCACAATCAGGCACGCTATAAGGCGGAGGCCCGTTTCCTGGAGACGGTGGAGGAGATGCTGGATGGGAACGATCCGGTGCAGCTGCATGAATTGCAGCGGATGATCAAGGAGGCGTTGGCCACGCTGCCTGACACCTATCGGGAGGCGTTCATGCTGCATCGCTTCGGCAACAAAAGCTACAAGGAGATTGCCGAACTGCTGCAGGTTTCCCCCAAGACCGTGGACTATCGCATCCAACAGGCTTTGAAACAGCTCCGCATTCTCCTCAAAGATTACTCGCCCGCCCTTACGTGGCTTATTTATCCGTGGCTCTCTTCCGGGAATTAAAAAAGGGGGGGGGAAACCTATCTAGTCCGAATAAAAAAGATCTTTCCCTTTCTGCGTGAGTCTATATGCCTGCTTTGAACTTTTGGGCTTATCAGGGTCTGTCATACTTATATAGCCCATGTCAATCAAAGGTATCAGTAACTTCCTTCTTAATTCATGTATTTCAGAATAATGGGTATAGAGGCTGATATTTTTGATCGTTTGTGCATCTTCCTGCAAAAACTCAAACAAGTCAATTAACACCCGACTTAAAAGAGACTTGTCGACTACTTTTCTTGATTTATCCCACACTTTTACGCTTATCTGTAAAAGTATCTGTAAAAGTTGAGGCTTGTCAGATATAATACTTTGATTAACATATTCTTGAACTTTTACAGATGCATGTCCAAGTCTTTGTAAAAGTTCAGTATCTACGATGTCGTTCTGACTGTTGGTCGCATTCGCTGTCACATGCTTAAAACCTTCTCTACACGGAATAGTCATCAGAAAATAGGTACGGTTTTCATCCGTTTCTATTGTGGCCGGATTGTTCCCATTCAGTCTCAGATGTTTTTCTATGGGACCTACCAGCAGATCCATCTCATCAAGTATATCCAGTAATGGTTTGTTTCCGAATTGTTCAACCAATTTACTTCCGACAGCTTTCAGATGTTCATACACCCTTACACCTGAAATGTCGTTGATGGTCATCGCTTCATTCCCTCTTTCATCAAAAGGTACACGATTGGCCAATTCCCGTACTTCATCCAATATTTCACCTTTGGCCTCAATGGTGGATGACTTGCTTCGTACATAGAATTTCGGTGTCGATTTCTTGGCAACTACACTTTCCATCACGGAATAAGGTCTGTTTATTCCGGCTGGTGCCCATATAACGAGAATCATCTGACCGTCCACTTCTTCCGGTGATACTTTTGTAAGATACGATGGCGATATTTTTGCATCATATCCTACCATATCTTTCATAATGTGGTCTATTTCACTTTCGTCTAACCCTTTTACCGGTCGTTTTGCGATTCCGTTTTCTTCTTCCACTCCAACAAGAATATATCCACCACCGATATTTTCTAAATCGGTGGCGAAGGCGCAGATGGTATGGTAAATCTTATCTGGATTCCAGCCTGCCTTGAACTCGATTCGATTGGATTCAACTTTTCTTTTGTTGAGCAAATCATTTATGTTGATCGGTAGTGCCATATTACATATTGACTGATATCATGCAATGGTTTGACGCAAAGTTAGTGTTATTATTGATCATTTCAACTGGATATAGCACCAAAGGGGATAATGGTCGGAGTAGGTCTCCCGATCTACGGTGCAATTGAACGATTGGAGGTTGGAGGAGTGCAGGATGTTGTCGATCCGGAACCAGAAATAGTTCTGGTTGTAGGTGATGCCCATGCCGTTGCCGGACTCTGCAAAGGCATCTTTCAGCGATCCCTGAATGGTGTGATGGGCATACGAGACCGGGGTGTCATTGAAATCGCCACAGACCAATATGTATCCATCTGTGATCTCTTGGATCCTTTCCGCAACGGCTTCCGCCTGTTTGGCGCGGATCTTGAAGGCGGTTCCCAGCTTCTGTTCGAAGGAACCGCGCAGCTCCTCAAATTCGTTGGATCCCGGATTGGTGATAAAGGAGGAATAGAGGCTGCGGTCTTCAGAGGTCAGCTTGAAGGATTCCAGATGGTTGTTGATCAGGGCGATCTTCTTGCCGTCCACCTCAATTTCGTGATAGGAGGAGGCATTGTAACGACTTTCATAGGGAATCTTTTCCGATTTGCGGATCGGATATTTGGAAAAGACCGCCAGACCGAATCCCCGCTGTCCGACCTTTTTCTTGATCAGGAACGCCTGATAGGGATAGCGGTTCAAGGCTTTGATGATCTTCTTCCGGGTCAGCCGGTTGGGACGGTCGGACTCGGCATATTCTTGCAGGCAGACAATGTCGGCATCCAACCAGTTGATGTAGGAGAGGATCGGATTGGGCGACTTTTCTGTATGATCCTTATAGGCAAACCCCATGACATTGTAGGTCAGCACCTTCAAGATCTTTCCCTCTTCGGGCAGCTCTTGGAAGGAATGGAGCGGGAAATAGCTGTGTGAAGGCCCCCAGCAGATCAGCAGGGCCACGATGCTGGCCACCACAAGCCGCCACCGCTGGAGAAACAGGCCGCCCACGGTGAAACAGAGATTGGCTACGAACAGGATGGGAAACAACAAGCCCAAATAGGGGAACAGAAGACTGGTCTCCGGGGAGATCCGGTCCGAATAGCCGGACAGGACGAACAACAGGATCACCGGAATGTTGGCTAAAGCAAAGAGTAAATGAACAAAAAACCGTATTATTTTCATGGCTTGTATCCTTCCCGTTTTTAGACTTGCTATTTTTGGCTGGCATCAAACAGCCGGCGTTTCTCCTCGGCCGACAGGTTGGCGTAGCCGGAGCGCTTCACCTTATCCAGGATCGCGTCGATCTCCGCCTGCTCCTGATGTTTCCGTGCGTTATATTCGTAATCTGTTTCTCGCTTGTTGTTGTAGGTGACACGCATCTTGGGCTTCCGTTTGAAGAGGTTCACGCAGCGGTCGATCCACCGGTTGACCGTAGCGGTCAGGTCACGCCCCTGCCGCATCCGGGATGCAAACCAGATGCCCACCAGGGCTCCTCCGATATGGGCCAGATGGCCTCCCGCATTGTCCGAAGTCATGGCAAACAGGTCGATGGCCAATGTGGCGAGCGCCAGATAGATCAGCTTGATACGTCCGAACAGGAAAAGCATGACTTCCCAGTCTTTCCGGTAGAAGGAGATGGCAAATACGATGGCCATGACCGAAGCGGACGCGCCGATCAGGAAACTGAAATCGGCCTCGTCGCGGAAATAGGGGAACAGGTTGTATGCCAACATGAAGAAGAGTGCGCCTGCCACGCCGCCCAACAGATAGAGCCCTCCCAATTGTTTTTCGTGGAACACCTGTAGGAACAGATTGCCGAACCAGTGCAGCCACAACATGTTGAACACGATGTGCCAGAGGTCGTAGTGGGTGAACATGTAGGTGATCAGTGTCCACGGGCGGTAGAGCCACCGTTCGGGTGAGGCGGGACACTGCAGGAAAGGCAACAGCGAGAAATCATACACCTGGAAAAGCGTCAGGATCATGCCGGTCAGGCGGATCAGCAGGAAAATCCCTACATTTATGTAGATCAGTTTCACCAGGATGTTACCCGACTGGAAACGTTGCCGGAGATTAGTGATAATAGGATCCATGATTTGTACCTTTCTTTTTCCAATAACGAATCAATACATATCCGAACAGCATGCCGCCTAAGTGGGCGAAGTGGGCCACGGTGTCCCCTCCGAAGCTGGCGACACCCATAAACAGCTCTGCCAAGCCATAGAAGATCACGAAATACTTGGCCTTGATGGGAATGGGGATGAACATCAGATAGAGCGGTACGTCGGGGAAGAGCATGGCAAACGCCAACAGGATACCGAAGACAGCGCCCGAGGCACCTACCGTAACGAACAGATTCAGATATTCTGCCTTGGAGATGATGCGGACTCCGTTCAGATTGATCAGGTCCTGTGCGGAAAAGAGCACGTCGCTCAGGCTGTAGAACCAGACCAGTTCCTGAATGAGGCCGGCTCCGATACCGGTCACCAAATAGTAGGTGAGGAACCGTTTCGGGCCCCACATACTCTCCAGCACCCGTCCGAACATATAGACGGCAAACATGTTGAAGAGGACATGCTCAAAGGAGCGGGCGTGCATGAACATGTAGGTGATCAGCTGATAGGCCTTGAAGTCTGTGGCACCGGGAAAATGGAGTCCCAATAATCCTACCAGATCAATCCCTACCTTGGGCAGGGCTAACGAGGCCACCCAGAAGAGCAGGTTGATAATAATCAGATTCTTCGTTACGACTGGAATACTGTCCAGAAAGCTACCGTTGTTTTGATACATGTTATCAAATTATAATGTGAATGATGGAATCTACCCCTGCCGGTTGCCCGGCAAATGATTGTAGGATGCAAAGATACAACAAAAACTGAGACTGAAAATACAACGGTGAAAAAACTATGGAAATGAGCAGATTAATTGAGACATACCGTTATTATTGCAGTGAAAGTCAAGGTTAACATTAAGGTATAAATCGCATGGCAACTACAAAAATCAAGTTCCGTGCCTCTTCTGTTTCGGGGAAACAGGGCACATTGTTCTTTCAGGTGATTCATCAGCGTGTGGTGCGTCAGGTCGGCACGCCGTACAGACTCTATCCTGCCGAATGGGATGCCGCAAGGCAATCGGTGGCGGTTCCTCCAGATTCGCTTTCTTCCCGCAGCTGCTATCTCCGTAAGGTGCAAGAGTCGCTGCAACGGGATCTGTCACGTCTGCAACTCATCATTCTGACTCTCGACCAGCGTCACAGGGAGTATCGGGCGGAGGAGGTCGTCCAACGGTTTTTCAAGAAAGAGCCGTCGAATGAGTTTATGGCTTTTGCAGAAATACTTGTCGGTCAGAAGCGGGAAGAGGGACATCTGTCCTTAGCCACCAAGTATCAATGTTCCCTCAACAGTTTCAGCCGCTTTCTCGGCCATCGGCTCCTTCCCTTCAAGGAACTGGACGCCTCGCTGATCCTTCGCTATGAGACTTTTCTGCAAAAACGGGGACTCTGCCCCAACACCACCTCTTTCTATATGCGTAACCTGCGGGCCATCTACAATCAGGCGGTGGAGCAGGGGCTGACCGAACAGCGGTATCCTTTCGCCCGTGCCTATACAGGCATTGCCAAAACGGTGAAGCGTGCCATTACGGTCGAAGAGATACAGCGGATCAAGTCATTTGAACTGCCTCCGGATTCTGCAGACGACTACTCCCGCGACATCTTCCTGTTCAGTTTCTATACCTGCGGCATGTCGTTGATAGACGTGGCGCATCTGAAGAAGAGTGACATCCACGATGGATACCTCCTCTACAGCCGTCAGAAGACGAAACAGCAGGTCCTCATCCGTTGGGAGAAATGTATGCAGCAGGTAGTGGATAAATACAAAAGAGACGATTCCCCTTACCTGCTCCCTCTCATCACCGGTCCCGGTCAGGACGAGGCTAAACAATACCGGAACAGGATACACCTCATCAACCGGCATCTGAAGAGGTTGGGTGAACAGATAGGGCTCTCCTCCAAACTCACCACCTACGTGGCTCGTCATTCGTGGGCAAGCATTGCCAAGAGTCAGAATGTTCCCGTGTCAGCCATCAGCGCAGCGATGGGGCACACTAACGAAAAGACGACAAGCATCTATCTGAAGTCGTTCGGGACTACCCTTGTGGATAGAGCCAACCGGAAGGTACTCAGTGCAATCGCATAAAGAAAGGGAGAAAACGTGGTGTTCTGCGAAACGTTTCATCTCTTGGCAAGAGATGTATCAACTGTCGTAACATACATGTTATCAGTAAGAAACTGGATAGGATCAGATGATTAGCTCAACATTTGTATGATGTTTTGGAAAACGGTTTAACTTGTCTCACATCAATGATTTTACTTGTTTTTCAAAGATAATTCCATAATTTTTAGGCAGTTTAAAAACTATTCCATACATTTGCCGACGATTAGAACCATCTCTTGCCAAGAGATGGACAATCTGAATCAATAACAGAATGTTGAATTTAATGAAATAGCATGATAGGTTAAGATGAAAACGCTAGCGGTCCGAAGGTTTGACCCCAAAAGTCAGCTTTTACATACAACTACTGTAACCGCCTATTTCTCAGCTGAAAAGAGAAATAAGCAGGAATAAAAGAATTTGTCTTGACCCAGAATCTCTAATCTCTAAGCGAAGTTCTTTACGCTCGAAAAAGTATGGAAGACCGTTGGTATGTATTGCGTGATCTGGCACGCCCAAACGCCAAGAACCCCGCCTACAAACAGCTGCAGGAGATGCCCAGCATGAAAGATTGCGTGTTTGTACCCCTCAAGCAACATGTGTTCACGGAGTTCGGCAGGCGTGTGGTGCGTTTCGTCCCCTATATGCCCGATCTGGTCTTCGTACATAAGTCCAAGGAAGAACTTGACCCCATTGTCCGCCAGATAGAGCTGTTGCAGTACCGCTATGTGCGTGGCGGCAAACAGTTTGAGGCGATGAGCATACCCCATGATGTCATGGACAGCTTCATGAGAGCCGTCCATGAGATCGATCTGGTGGAATACTACAGCTATGAAGAGGTCTCACCTCGTCTTTACGGCAAACAGATCCGCATCGTCGGTGGTCGTCTCAATGGTCTGATTGGTCGCCTCATGAGCAAACGCGGCAGCAAGTACAAACGCCTCCTCATTGATCTTCAGGAGTGTAACCTCTCCGCCGCCATCCAAGTGAATCCAGAGTACATTCAGTTGGTGAAGTAAGAGTTGAGGGTTTAGGGTTGAGAGTTTAGGGTCTCTAATCTCTCAACTCTCATCTAAAGAGAATCCCGGACAATGCGGTTTCCTCGGATCCAAGTCACAATGCCCCACAATCAACGCTTTCGGATAACGCCTGTGCAAATCCTCCAGCAGATGGTCCA
>JBJECC010000291.1:0-3988 GCA_051870655.1 Parabacteroides sp.
CACGGACGGGCCGGTACTTCGATCCGTCCTTTCTGGTGAGGTGGCAGGGAGAGCAAAGCCAGCGGTTCGGTATGGCCTTGGTAGGTGAAGGTGGCTTTCAGTTCGTTCAGGTCCGTATGGTCGAAGCGGTTATAAACGGTCAGTTGCAACGGCAGTCCGGGGGTGTAGTCCAACTCACCGACGGTCAGCAGACGGACGGGCGAGTAGGCTTTCTTGGTAGCCCAGAACTCCGGTTTGTGCCGTCTCCATACGTCCACGATGCCCCATTCGCCATAGCCCACGCAGTTACCCCGGTAGCCTTCCGGCTTGGCGGTATGGGCGAACTCTTGCCAGAAGGGAGTGCCTGTTTTGGGGACAGGCAGGGCGAACACTTCGTCGATGTAGCCCCAGATGGCACCGCCCAGTCCGCCCGGTGCATCGAACAGTCCTGCCCACATCTTGTCGAGTGACTGTCCCCAGAACTCACGGATGTTCGGATCCTCCTGTAGGGTGGCGTAGGTGTAACAGGCCGGGTGTGCCCATTCGTCATACAGCACGGGCAGCCCGTGTCCCTGGAAGTTGCGGGTCGTCATGCCCCATTGGTGGAGATTGCCGTTCACATCCTGGTAGTGCATGCTCAGCACATCGAAGATGCGGGCTTTTTTCTCTTCCGCCGAACCGGGATAGCTGAATATGACAGGTCGGGTGGTGTCTGTGGCCTTTACCCAGTCCCAGCTGGCCTGGAAGTTGCTGCCATATACACTTTCGTTGCCGATGCTCCACAGCAGGATGGAGGCATGGTTGCGGGAGTGCTTCACCATTTCCTGACACTGCCCTAAGTAACGGTCGCGGAACAGCGGATCGTCCTGTGAAGCTCCCGGAGCATAATTTTTCTGCCGGTGGGTGTTGACGAAACAGACGGCTGTCTCGCTTTCTACATAGATTCCATAGCGGTCGCAGAAATCCAGGAAATGCTCGCTGGGCGGATAGTGTGAGGTACGGACAAAGTTCATGTTCGACTGCTTGAACAGCTGTACATCCAAGCTGTCCAGTTCGCGGGTGGTGGTACGGCCCAGGGTGGGATGGATGTCGTGGCGACAGGCTCCTCTCAACTTGACGGGCTGCCCGTTGACCAGCATCCGGTCTTTCACGACTTCAATCTTACGGAAGCCGATGTGCCGTTCGAAGCGGGTCAGCTCCTTTGTGTCCGCCCCGTGCAGACTGACTTCCAAGGTATAGAGGTACGGGTGCTCGGTATCCCACTTCCGGGGACACTGTATATCGAGGGTCTGTCGGTTATTGCCTGCCTGCAACGGGAAGCGGCGGTCGCTGACCGTCTTTCCCTCGGCATCTTTCAGCCGCAGGCAGAGCTGGCTGCCCTCGGCCCCCTGATAGCTGCTGCTGACGTGCAGCCGGGCATCCTGATAGAGGGTGTCCAGTTCGGTCTCGATGGCGACATCATACAGGTGTGAAGTCGGAAGGGCAAAGAGGGTCACATCGCGCAGGATACCGCCGATGGGGTGGTGGGCATAGCCGGAAGCGTAGGAGATCTCGTCTAACCGGTCGGTGACTTGCAGTTGGAGCTCGTTCCTCTTGCCGGCTTTCACGTAGGGCGTAATGTCGGTTTCCCACCGGGTGAATCCGCCGTGGTGCTCCCGGATTTCCTTGCCGTTCACGGAGAGCAGGGCATGGCTATAGACTCCGTCGAAGCGGAGGATGATGCGTTTGCCCGCAAAGTCGGCGGGCACAGTGAAGCTCTTGCGGTAATAGAAGGGACGGTCATGTTCGATGGCGAAACCTTGCATGGCAGCTTCGCCGGGCACGTGGATAGAAGTCCACGGATGGGCATCGGAAAACCGAAACTGCCAGTTCCCGTTGAGGCTGATGACCGGCTGGCGGGTCTGTTCCACAGAGAGCGGAAGCGGATAAGCGATGACGGAAAGGTCATCTGAAGGGGAAGCCATACAGATGCTGCTGTTGCACCAGCAGAGGAGGGCTCCTACAAATAAAGATAACTTCTTAAGCATGGAATACAATTTTTGAAAGATGACTTGTCGCCATCAAGCGTGAAAGCACACCTGTATGGCAAAAATGACACTTTGTTTGGTTGCAAAGATACTTTTTGCTGTTGGAAAAGAGGAGAGGCTACTGCTGTATCACGTGTGTAATTAGGTAAAGATTGGCAGAATACATGTACAAAACGGACATGCTACCGGGTGACTTCGCGCGGAGTCTTCCCGGTCTGCTGCTTGAAGATACGGGAGAAATATTGGGGCGACTGGAAACCGCACCGGAAGCTGATCTCCTTGACGGACAGTTCGGTGTTGCGCAGCAGTTCGATGGACTTGTTGATGCGGAGCTGGTTCAGGTAGTCCAAAGGCGAGAGTTGCAGGTGCTGGGCGAACAGGATGCGCAGATACCGTTCGCTGATGCCGCAGTGGCGGGCCACGTCGGCTATGGAGATGTTCGACTGGAAATTGTGGCGCAGGTAGGCGATGGACTTTTTCAACGACTCGTTGGTGCAGATGGGCAGGAAGGTTTCGTCCATGTGGCGGTTGATGAGAATCAGCAGTTCGGCGTAGTACATCACCACCAGGTGCTGGTAGTAGGGGCTCTTGGCCTCCAGCTCGTTCACGATGCGCTGTACGGTCCGCATGATGCGCACGTTGTTGGTGATCTTGATGAGGCGGTTTTCGTCGCTGAACAGGAAGACGGAGCTGAGGGGACTTTCGGCGTTGTCCTGAAGGTTGAACCGGGTGAAGATTTCAGGCAGGAACTCCAGCTGCATAAGGGTACAGCCGTCCGGTCCCGCCTCGAAGAAATGTTCCACATTCGACGAGATGATCATGATTTCCCCTTCGCGGAACGTGACGCTTTCCTTGTCAAGGTGGATGAAGCAGCATCCTTTCTTGACATAGTTGATTTCGATACGCAGGTGGTTGTGTGGCCCATAGGTCTCGTTGGAATAGAACGAGATGAAGCGGAAGACATCTGCCAGCCGCTTGCTCTTGAGGTTGTCGCAGATGTTTTCCAGAAAGTCCCATAGGGAAGTTTGGCCGATTGATTTGTCCATAACTCTTCTTGCAATGATTGGAGGTACAAATGTAGCAATATGATTCTTTTATTGTGCTATATTGATGAGTTTGCAGTCTAAAGCCGTTTCGATCTTCGCAATGGTCTGGATGGTAAAGTTGTGTCTGCCTGTCAACCACTTGGATATTTCAGACTCTCTTTTGTTGAGTTTATGGGCAAAATCCTTTTGAGTGAGGTTCCTTGCTTTAAGAACTTCACTGATGCGCTCTGCTATACCGAAAGAAAGTTCAAACTCAGCTTTTTGTTCTTCGGGAACAGCAGCAAGGCACTGTCTGAACAACGCATTTTGTATCATAGGGCTAATTTTTATATTTCAAACGTGGCACTCTGAATATCTGTAATCATATTCTTTTCTATAGTTACTTTCCCTGATTTCTGAGCTTTGAGCAGCACTTTATCAAAAGTCTGTAAATCCATTACATAGCCGCTCAGTTTGCTATCTTCTTGGTAAGTACGTGTGGTCTTTATGCCACCGTTCAAACTCGCTTACTTCGTTTCCATCAAAGCAGATGGAGAACATCCCTACATTATCGTTCTGTTCTATTGTCTTTAATGTTGCTGTTGCCATAATTTTATCATTTTGAATTCACTGCAAAGCTAAGAATAATCCTTTATAAGGATTCACTCTTGAGTGAAGATTCTGGCGAATTCTACCCACAAAGTTTACCTTCATCGTGTGGGCCTTAACTCCGTTGGTATTGGACTACTTAAAAACCGATTTTGGCTTGGCATTTGGCATCTCCAGTTTGTCGATCTTTTATACCTTTGGGCCTGCATGGTTTTCATCATGCTGAAGTGTTTCTTTTTGAAGTATTATATAGATCAATAAAACGGTTTGATATGAAACGTATGATTTGTGTGTTGGGTTTGGCCTGGGCCAGTTTGAGCGTGGCTGCCCAACAGAGTTTCCCGACCT
>JBJECC010000292.1:0-3971 GCA_051870655.1 Parabacteroides sp.
GATCTAGAGAAACAAATCCTGCAGTTCTTCAATCAAATTTTGGAATGGAAAGACTGGATGAAGCGAACGAAAGAGGACTTCTTGATTTTGTCGGACACAATGCATATTTTGTTCAAAAACAACTGTTATCCGTTGGGACATGTAGTGGATCGGCGGATGAAGTCGTTAGGATTCAGGTCGATTCAAGGTGCGGACATTGACCAGTTCATGAGGAGTCTGGAAAAGAAGGCGAAGAAGATCGATGATGAGCTTTGCAAACAATCCGAATGGGAGTTTATGGATGCACGTATTAAGAAGGGGAACCTACCTGTGTCTTTGCAGCACTCTCCATCCATGGTCAATTCACTGAAGAAGCTATTGTGGTTCACCTATCTGCATAGCGTGCAAGGTGGTTTTCCGATCGAAACCTACCAGCTTTTCACCAAGGAGCTTTCCGGTTTGATGAACGTGACGCTGAAAGCCGGTAAGTTGGTTGATCAAGAGGGCGAATGTAAGATGGAAAACGGCTCTTTTTTCACGACAATAACTTGCAATACTTCATTGAAAGACTATTTTAATAGATCTGACACTCCCGAAACCATTTGTCGTTATTCTAGTGACAGGCAAGATTTGGATCTGGCTATCCGTATTGCTTTGTTCCAGAAGGGCGGACATAAAACAATTGCGGATGTCTTCAATGGATATTCATTCTATATTCAGAAATCTTATTACAAGGATTTCGAGCAGGCGCATTACACGCACGATACCTCGTTTTTGCGTAGCTGGCTCGAAGCGATGACAGAGATTCTCCAGAACACGCATTTGGACAAACGGGAAGACTATCGTACGGGCAAAGGGGGAAATAATCCTCAGAAATTTCATGGCCTGTATGCGGCATGGCGTTGGTGTGTTACCCGCAGCGTCAAGATGCAGTATTGGCAGAAGGATAAGTACTACCGTTTTGCCAACGTGAAGGAGCACGACATTTTCGTCTGTGAGTGGGAGGAGGATTGAAAAATCCTCCTGTTACGCGTTAACAGTTAACACCTCCTTCCGGTTTTTCTTCGGATCGGACCGGCAGGAGACGTGGATCCAGCGGGTGGTGCCTTTGCGTTCCCAGAGCAGCTGGTCGAAGGAGCCACGGGTGGCGATCCAGCGGAACCATTCCCTTCCCTCGGTGAGGGAGGGAAGGTGGAGGTCGGCTGCCTCGCCCGTCAGGTGCTGGCTGTGGGGCACACCGCCCACCAAGGCGTTGAGCCGGGGGCACCGATAGCCGGAGCTGATGACGATGGGCTTGCCTGCGTGCTGGCGCAACGGCTCCAACACCTGTTCGCAGAGCGTCACGAGATGCGGGATGAGCGACTCGGGAATACGGTTGTCGATGCCGGCCTGCTCAGCCGTCTGCGAGCGGGTAAACTCCGAAAGCCGGAAATGGGGGGTCAGATGGGTATCGTTCATGATCGTTTTCGTTTGAATACAATGAATAGACAGAAGATAGAGAGCAGCACCAGCATCTTGAGGGCCGATCGGACGGTGGTCCGCCACGGGCGCTCCCGATAGACGATCACCTCGTAAGGGATGCTGTCCCGATGGAGATGGTGGATCGTGTCTCTGAGCAGCCGGTAGCGGTATTCCACCCGCGTCTCCTTGATTTGGAGGGTGTCGTGCGTGCGGTCGATCTGCCGGTCCTGATAGATAGCGACACTGTCCAGACGCTCGTGGTGGATATAGACAGTGTCCCGGGTGATCCGCTCCACCGGTCGGGTGGGCAGGCTCTTGCACCCGCTGAGGAGTGCAAGAAGGCCTGAGAGAATCCAGATACAGCTTTTGCTCATAGCCAATGACGGATGGGGTGGGTTTGACGACAACGGGCCTCCGAGATCTCGAAGGTGATGGACTCTCCCCGTGCACGGCACTTGGTGAGGCGGCTGACGAGACGCAGGAAGGTCAGTTGGCTCCGATAGACTACACCCGGAATGAGGGGCTCTCCGACGACGATGGCCTGCCGTTTGCGGGCATCCCGATAGGAGTTGCCGGTCGCGAAGCTCCAGTGGCGGCGGCCGGAGGGCTTGGCTCCGAGGATGACGAGCTGCTGCTTGCGGCACGACCGCTTGAGGAAGTCGAGCGCGTAGGTGCCGACGGGCAGCATCCGGTCGGACGACTCGACGGTGAAGGTGGCACGATTGCCATTGATGAACAGTTCTCCCTCTGTGTAGAGGCGGTTGCTATGTGTGCGATAAAGTATGATCTCCATTTTTTTAGTTGAGAGTTTAGAGTTGAGAGTTGAGAGACTTTGAGTTGAGAGTTGAGAGATTTTTAGTTGAGAGTTTAGAGTTGAGAGTTGAGAGATTCTGGGATTTCCAATGGTCTCCGAAATCTTTGCAGCCTGGGGGCAGCGAATGGCGCTGGAGGGGGACACCGATCTCGTTGGCCAGACCGACCATCTGGAGGTAGAGCTTCTCTCCGGGGATGTCGGCATCGGGAACCATGTGCAGGCAGAGGGTGGAGAGCTGCTTGCCGAGGAGGGCACGGAGGCTCTCCTTCAGCAGCTTGCTGCCGGTCTGTCCCAACAGGGTGGCCGAAGGGATGGCAATCGCCTTGTGGCCGGCTGAGAGCATCGCCCAGCAGTCACTGCATCCCTCGGTGATCCACAAGGCATCCCCCTCCTGCAGCCGGTGCAGCACGGGCAGGTTGTAGAGCAGGCAGCGGGATCCCTTCGGAAAACGGAACCGGGGCTGGCCGCTCGGGAGCGAAGGGCTCAGGTTGCGCCACTGCACCCCCATCAGCTGTTGGTCGAGGCTGTAGTAAGGGATCTGCAGCCAGGGGCATCCCTCCTTGTCGCACCAGCTGGTCAGCCGGCACCAACGGACCACACGGGGGTCGATCCGCCGCTCTTCGTAGAGGAAGCGGGATGCCTCACGACTGATGAAGGGGCGTGTGAAGAACCGCTCGTACCGACGGGCATCGAAAGCCTGCGTGCGTGAGGCGGTGGGCGGCTCGCTGACCGGCAGGATGTTGTGCTCGTCGGCCAGCCAGCGGCAGGCCTCCGCGAAGGAGCACCGGAGCACTCCCATCGCCAGGTCGATCACTCCTCCGTGGGCGTCGCACACGAAACAGTGGTAACTGTTCCTGCGCATGTGGAAGGAGAGGGAGGGCTGGTGATCGTCGTGAAACGGACACAGGCACTTGTGTCGGTTCACCGTCAAGCCCAGGCGCTCGGCTACCTGCTCGATGGAGAGCGAGCGCAAACGGTCCAAGTCAAAAGATTGTCGCATAGTGAAACAGATTTTAATAGTTCTTGATGAATAAATCGACCTCCTTGTCCGGCTGGTGGATCAGGCGGCCCCTTTTCCACTTCGAGAGGAAGATACGGGCGGGTGTGTTGAGCTCCAGCTTGACGATGAGCTCGCGCAACTGGTCGCGCGAGAAGCGGTCGGGCAGCTGGTCGAAGAGCGGCACCTTGGGGCCCTCCTCCGCATGGGCAGGGCCCTGCAGCTCCTCGAACCGCTTGCCCCAGCGGGCGAGCAGCCCCTCGACGATGTAGCTGGCCATGAAGCGGTAGAAGCGGACGCACCGTTGTCTGGCCTCCTCCGACTCCTCGCCCCAGAGGTGGTAGCAGAGGGCGGTCATCCGGAAGGCGGAGACGGAGGAGCGCTTGTAGAAGCAGTTGAGGGCCCTCGATCCGGTCTTCAACACCCGCTCCCGTTGCGTCTGGCACCACTCCTTCACCTCCTCCCAGAGCCACTCCATGGGCACTTCGTGGACAGGCTGGATCCCGCCCTCGTCGGTGTAGGTCTCGTGCATCAGCCGATCGACGGTCTGCTGCACCACCAGCTGCTGCTCATTGGTGAGCGGCCGGAACACCGGAGCGTCATCGCCCATGAGGTCGCCCAGGTCGGCAATGATGTGGCGGGTGACGTTGCCTCCCTCCACGGAACGCTTGTCCATGTACTCGTCGAGAGCCGCCGGGGTGGAGCAGTAGAGCGAGCACC
>JBJECC010000293.1:0-3968 GCA_051870655.1 Parabacteroides sp.
TCCGAACACTAATCCTGCTACAGTAGATTTGAACTTCGAAAGAGCTTTGTATTGGTTACAAGTTGGAGCACAGCCGACGGATACCACTCGTAACATTCTCTCACGCGAAGGTGTATGCTTGAAGAAGCATTTGCTGGAAGGTGTAAAGAAAGGTGCATTTGACGAAGCCGCAGCTGAAGAGAAGTTCCAGGCTTGGAAAAAGAGTAAAGAGGCCTCTTTGCAGGCTGTGAAGGACAAGGCCAGCGAATCTGCACGTGCGGTAGCCAAGGCTCGTCTGGAGGCAGAGAAAGAGGTTAACAAGGCAAAAGCAGAAGTAGTGGCTAAGAAGAAAGCTGAATTGGCAGCTGCAGAAGCCGCTAAGCAGGCTGAAGAGGCCGCAGCTGCAGAAGCTGCTACAGAGTCTCCGGCAGCAGAAAGTGCTGAATAATTTGTCGGCTTTGCCCGAAAACAAAACAGGGTCGGCTGAACCTTTATTGAGGTTTCGCCGACCTTTTTTTATTTTGTCGGAAAAGCATGATGCATTTAGGTTTATATTTATACCTTTGTAGAATCAAAGAATTAATTAATGGTAGATAAGCAATGTTGACGCTCAAGTTAATTACAGAAGAGACAGACCGGGTGATCCGCGGTTTGGAGAAGAAGCACTTTAAGAATGCAAAAGAGACAATTGACAAAGTGCTTGAACTGAATGAAAAAAGACGTGGTGCACAAAATTTGTTAGATAAGAATTTATCCGAAGTCAATGCCTTGTCAAAGTCAATCGGAGGATTGATGAGAGAGGGAAAGAAAGAGGAGGCTGAAGCTGCCAAGCAGCGTGTTTCCGAAATCAAGGAGGGCAACAAGTCGATACAGACAACCATGGATCAGGCTGCCGAAGATCTGCAGAATCTGCTTTATACGATTCCGAATATCCCCTATGATGAGGTTCCCGAAGGAGTGAGTGCGGAAGACAATGTGGTAGAGAAGATGGGGGGTATGGAGACAGAATTGCCCAAAGAAGCTTTGCCTCACTGGGAATTGGCCAAGAAATATGACTTGATCGATTTTGATCTGGGTGTGAAGATTACAGGTGCCGGATTCCCTGTCTATAAAGGAATGGGGGCCCGTTTGCAGCGTGCTTTGATCAATTTCTTCCTGGATGAAGCGCGTGCAGCCGGTTATCTGGAGATTATGCCGCCGACAGTTGTGAATGCCGCTTCCGGTTTTGGTACGGGACAGTTGCCTGACAAAGAGGGACAAATGTATCACTGCAATTTGGATGATCTCTATCTGATTCCGACTGCTGAGGTGCCTGTCACGAATATCTATCGGGATGTTATTCTGGATGAGAAACAATTGCCGATCAAGAATTGTGCCTATACACAGTGCTTCCGTCGCGAAGCCGGTTCTTACGGTAAGGATGTACGTGGACTGAACCGTTTGCATGAGTTTTCCAAGATTGAGATTGTGCGTATCGATACGCCGGAGCATTCCAAACAGTCTCATCAGGAAATGTTGGAGCATGTAGAGGGACTGTTGAAGAAGCTGGAATTGCCCTATCGCATTTTACGTCTTTGTGGAGGGGACATGAGTTTTACCTCTTCCATCTGTTTTGACTTTGAGGTTTATTCAGAAGCCCAGAAGCGTTGGCTGGAAGTCAGCTCTGTATCCAATTTCGATACCTATCAGGCCAATCGCTTGAAATGCCGTTATCGGGATGCCAACAAGAAGATCCAGCTCTGCCATACATTGAACGGCAGTGCGTTGGCTTTGCCGCGTATTGTGGCTGCTTTGTTGGAGAACAACCAGACACCGGAGGGTATCCGTATTCCGAAGGCTTTGGTTCCGTATATGGGTTGTGATATGATTCGCTAAAACAAAATAAATAATCCAAGTTATGTATTTGTTAGGTTGTGACATAGGTAGCTCATCCGTGAAGGTCTCGATTGTGGACGCGGAGAGCGGGTTGGCTGTCGCTTCGGATTTTTATCCGAAAGAAGAGGCTCCCATCAAAGCCGTTCGTCCCGGTTGGGCCGAACAAGTGCCGGAAGATTGGTGGAGCTATTTGAAAATGGCTTTGCAAGGTGCTTTGCATGCTTCCGGCATAAAGGGTGAAGATATTCGTGCCATTGGCATTTCATATCAAATGCATGGTTTGGTGGTGGTTGATAAGAACCGACAGGTGTTGCGCCCTTCCATCATCTGGTGTGACAGCCGTGCCGTGTCTTATGGAGACCGGGCTTTCCGTAACATAGGGGAAAAACAGTGTTTGACGCATTTGTTGAACTCTCCCGGTAATTTTACGGCTTCCAAGTTGGCGTGGGTCAAGGAGTATGAGCCGCAGCTGTTCCGTCAGATCGATAAGATCATGTTGCCGGGTGACTATATTGCCATGCGCATGACAGGGGATATTGTGACTACGGTTTCCGGTTTGTCGGAAGGAATCTTTTGGGATTTTCAGCGTAACGCTGTTTCGGAAGATCTGATGAATTATTATGGATTCAGTCAGGATCTGATTCCGGAAATCCGGCCGACTTTTGGCATTCAAGGTGAATTAAGTGGTTCGGTAGCTGCAGAATTGGGTATGAAGAAGGGTACGCCCGTGACATACCGTGCCGGTGACCAGCCCAATAATGCACTTTCGCTGAATGTCTTGAATCCGGGAGAGATTGCAGCAACAGGGGGTACAAGTGGTGTGGTGTATGGCGTGAATGGGAAGGTGAATTACGATACCTTGTCGCGTGTCAATACGTTTGCCCATGTGAACCATACCAGTGAACAGACCCGTCTGGGCGTTTTGCTCTGCATCAACGGAACCGGTATTTTGAATTCATGGGTGAAACGGAATGTGGTTCCGGATGGAATCAGCTACAATGAGCTGAATGATCTGGCGGCTTCTGTACCAATTGGAGCAGCAGGATTGTCAATCCTGCCGTTTGGTAATGGCGCAGAACGGATGTTGCAGAACAAACAGGTCGATTGTTCTGTGCATGGACTTAATTTCAACATTCACAACAAGGCTCATATTGCCCGTGCAGCACAAGAGGGTATCGTTTTTTCATTTAAATATGGTATGGACATCATGAATGAGATGGGTATTGATATCCGGGTGATTCGTGCCGGTAATGCCAATATGTTCCTGAGTCCTGTCTTCCGGGATGCGTTGGCGGGTGTGACAGGTGCGGTCATTGAACTGTACGATACCAACGGTGCTGTGGGTGCTGCCAAAGGAGCGGGTATTGGTGCCGGTATCTATCGTTCTGCTGAAGAGGCTTTTGCTTCCTTGAAGAAGATCAATGTGATCGAGCCGGACGGACTGAAGGCCGATAAGTATTGCGGAGCTTATGAAATCTGGAAGGAGCGGTTGAATCAACAGATTGAGAAATAAATAAAGTATAACTTTTAAATAGAATACAATTATGAGTTTTTTTAAAGGCGAAAAAGAGTTTTTTCCGGGTATCGGAAAGATCCAGTTTGAAGGACGGGAGTCGAAGAATCCTTTGGCATTCCATTATTATGATGAGAATAAAGTGGTGATGGGCAAAACATTGAAAGAGCATCTGCGTTTTTCAATGGCCTATTGGCATACACTTTGTGCTGAGGGTGGTGATCAGTTCGGTGGACCGACCAAGTCTTTCCCTTGGAATGCTGGTACTGATGCTATTTCACGGGCTAAATATAAGATGGATGCAGCTTTCGAATTTATGACAAAGTGTAGCATTCCTTACTATTGTTTCCATGACGTGGATGTAGTGGATGAGGCTCCTACTTTGGCTGAATTCGAAAAGCGTCTGCAGACGATGGTCGGCTATGCAAAAGAGTTGCAGGAGGCTACAGGTAAGAAGCTGCTTTGGTCAACAGCCAACGTATTCAGCAACAAGCGCTATATGAATGGGGCGGCTACTAATCCCTATTTCCCTGCAGTGGCATGTGCAGCTACACAGATCAAGAATGCCATCGATGCTTGTATCGCCTTGGGTGGTGAGAAC
>JBJECC010000294.1:0-3961 GCA_051870655.1 Parabacteroides sp.
ATGAAACAGTCAAAGGGCCCAAAGTCGAATATACAGTCAGCAACAAGAAGCAGTATTTAGAACGGTTATCACGCGTATTTGCCAGCAATAGCCGTATTAATGTGGTGTTTGAAGATGTAAAGGTCAATACCCACAAGAGCAATCCGAACATATTTGGAGTCAAACTGATCCAACATTGGAATTCAGGCTCATATAGTGATAAGGGGTATTTGTTCCTGATGTGGGACTTTTCAGATGAAAGTCAACCCAAGATCCATGTCCGTACATGGCAACCTTTCGATGAGACGCCCAAAGAAGAGGTATTTGAATTAGCCGATTTTAAAATCAGTAAATAATGAATATGTTATGAATCGAGTAAGAATGCAGTGGTTGACCTGGCTTCTTTGTCTATTGGGTTGTTTGTCTGTTTCTTCCGTATTTGGACAATCGATCCAAGTCAAGTTGGACCAGAAGAATGAAACAGGTTTTCCTGATAAACCGAATCAAGCGCGTGTAGCTTTCGTTTCCACCAGCGGAGAACTGATGATTGACGAAAACAATGGTACTCCCATGGAGAAAGAACAGTTGGCAGATGGAAAACATCAGTACCGATTTGTGTGTGATGTGACAGATACCAATAAATTCAAGTTCAATATCGCTCTGCAAGGAAGTTCTTCAACCGCCAATGTGACAGTTTTCGTCGAAGAGGGAAATGATCTGCTTTACACCGTTGATATACAAGAAAGTGGAGCCAAAATCAGCGAGATAAAGCCCGATCCGAATATGATGGTCTATCCGGTTGACAACAAGGCGAAAGTAACTGTCATTACGACTTATCCTCGCCTGATTGTTCAGTCTGCTACGGGAGAATCTGTAGAAGGTCCCATTTACCAGGAAGAAAACAAGCAATTTGCCTATTCTGTCGTATTTGATCTGGAGAACCCTGATTCAAGAAAGGAAAAACGGGCATTACGGCTCTCTGCGGACAATAAGGAATTTGTCACGCAAGAGTTGGGTGCTTTATCACCCAAGCAAGCTATGAATGTAGCCGTTGTCGTCATCCAGGAATCGTGTTATCAGCATAATATAGACTTGGCACAGAATTATTTTCTCAATGGTTCCTATCGGGAAGCTTACGACATATATCATCAGTTGTTGACAACAGACGAATGTGAGGATAAACCGGCTGATCTGAAGGAGCTACAAGAAGATGAAAAGGAAATGAAACGGTTGGCCAATGCTTACCATATTGCCAACGACCGTTATGAGCGTGCCGAGGAATTTGCACGTGCAGGTGATATGGATAGTGCCATGCATTACCATGCTGAAGCTTACAAGTATCGGAACTATATCTTAAAACGGAATCCCTCCGATTCCTATGCTTTGGAATACAACAAAAAGTATGAATTGTCCCGACGTTTGTATCCTCGTATCGTATCGGGGGTAGTTTTGGACAAGTCACGTATGGATCTGAATGGACAGCATTTGCCATTGGCGAATGTTTATATTTATGCTACACTTCATGAGCGGGATAGCAAAACAGTCGGTGGCCAGAAGATTCCTTGGTATGGAAAACAGCTTGAGGGAGAAAATGCCAATGCCGTGTTGTTGGGGCAGACTGGTCCGGATGGCTCATTCAAAGTTTTTGTGAATCGCAATACAAACAATGTGGTTTATGTGTTGCATTTCTCTCCGGATGAACAGATGGAACATGGCACTCAAGAGATCGAATATTTTCCGAAAGAGGTAGATACGGAAAAAAATATAAAGATCTTGTTAGCACCCAAAGGATTGAATACGTATAACAAAACAAAATAATGATTATGAGAATATTAAGTTTTATGATCCTGTTGCTGTTTGTATCATTTGTAGAGGGTACAGCAGTGTGTGAATGGTCAAATGATCCCAGTGTGATAACTCTACAGAAAGAAAAGAAGAAAAAAGAGAAGAAACCTTTCAACTGGGAGGATGTACGTCCCAGCAAGCTGAGTGGCAATAAAGATATGGATGCTTATCTCCAATCTTGTGATACACTATGGTATCAGATACAGAATTACCGGGAGAATACGACGTTCTTCAAGTTGGATACAGTGGTTGCCCAAGATGCTGATGGCAATAAAATGTTGGTAGTTAAAATTACGGACGAACAGGGGAATCCGCGCAATTTCTCAAAATCATTGGTTCAAGGAGCAGAATTGGTTTTGAATGGATCGACAATCATTTTAGAAGCGACGAACATCTCTTTATTGACGACCAGTGCCACGCTTTCACTGACCAGCAATCCTTTGTTGGGATTCACTTATGGGAAATGCTTGAAGGCCGGACCCCAAATTGCAGGTTTAGCGTTCAATGAAATACGGGAGATTGTCAATGCAACCAAGAAGCAGATGCGTGATACCAAGTCAATGCGTGAAAGCAAATTGGAAGGATCGACAGACCAGGCCTATCTGCTTCCAATTGAAGGGGAATTACCTCCTGACACAGAGATTTTAAACTTGGATACCATTGATTTGGGCAATTCAGACGACGAAGTGATGACTGATGAACTTGATGCAATCGATTTAGAGGAGACTCAGAAACCAGAAGAGAAGAAATAACAAGTAGCATATGGCAAATACTTCTTTTGCAGATAAATTGCCCGCATTTTCTGACCGAAACTATACGTACGCCCGTTATGTGTGCGGAACTTTGGTTTCGGTCAGTTCCATTTTCTTTGCCTATGAGATGTTCACGGTTAAGGATTTTGGAATTGAGGTAAATTGGAATCTTTTCGATTCTGCGTGGTTCAGTATATTGTTTCCCGTAGGATTTGTCTTGGCTTTGGTCAATTGGGGAAAATTCGGCCATTGGGGTGGACAATCCTACAATGTGTACAAAGATAGTTATGGAAACAAATACGTAGAAAGAGATGATGATATCATCCAGAATATGTTTACGCATATTATCATGCCATTGGTAGGACATTTTTTGATTGAGCCGGTCATCTATGCTTGTCTCATCTATTACCCTATCATGGCTTGTGTCGCTTTGGTAAATGTAGTTTTACCCTACCTGATTGCTTTATTGTTGGCTGGCCTGTCTGCTGCGATTTTGACGAGTGATCGGTTTACACAAGGAAACCGGTATCGTTCCGTGGCAATAGTGAGCATTACAATATTGGTGGGAGGTGGCCTCTCATGGGCAGGTTGGAAGATGGAAGAGGGCAAAACAGTTCCTTTTCCTGCGATCAAATCCAGAGCAGTCAACGAAGAGTCATCAGATATGTTTGAAACTACGACTCCCCGACCCGACAATGCAACTGATATGTTTGAGGAAGAGAAACAGGAGTCGAATACGGTAGATGATATGTTTAACTGATCAGGGATTAATACTGATGTTATAAATAGACTACGATGGAAATAAAGAAGTGTATATATTTAGTTGGGGTCTGTATGACAATCGGTCATACGACACCCATGTCGGGACTCCCAATCGTACCGGAAACCAATCAGATGAGACAGGCTACGGAACGATTTGAAGAGTTTGAGAAAAAGTTCGTTTCAGACGAACAGTTCCAATTGTCTCGAATCATTTTTGATGATTTGGGTTTTGTCCCAGATGAGGATCCAGAAGCAGAGGCAGTCAAGTGGACTCCTGAGAATTGGACCATGATGAAAGCCACATTGGCTGATGTGCGAAAGGATAAAACTTATAAAACAAAGCTGAAGGTATTGGCCAATCAGTGTATCGAGACAATCTGGATAGAAGATTCCAGTTTTTTGTTGGAATATACCTATACAAAGATTGATGGTAAGTGGTATTTGACCCGTAGGTTCGAAAGATACTGATCAGAGAATGTGCATCCAGTTAACGGTTAACGTTAACGCCTTTTGCACAGAGCGGGCCAAGTCAGTTACTCGAAGAGGAATCCGGCAATCGTTCCTGTTTCCGAAGAGAAGTTGACACCTACCTGATAGAGCTTCCGGGAGTCGTTCAGATAGGG
>JBJECC010000295.1:0-3935 GCA_051870655.1 Parabacteroides sp.
CAAAAAAAGTCGCCAAGCCTCTGAAATATTACGTGGAATAATAGCTGAATTATGGGTTAAAGATAAAGTAGTTAGAGGCCTCTACCTGATTGACGAGCTGCTGCGACTGCGTAGTGCGATCCATATCGACCACATCCACACGAATGTTCTTCACCTCCTGATTCATTACCCACGGCATGACGCACATCACCATGATTGGGAAGATGAAGATGATTTTCGACATAAACGAGTTGCGACGAATCTGCAGAAATTCCTTTTGAAGCAAATACTTGATCATAGGCGGGTCTTGAACTTCTTAAGTGAAACAACGAGCAATAGGGTAGTCATACCGATAAGCACCATTACCTCTTGCCACACCTCCTGAATACCAACGCCCATAATCATCAGCTTGCGCATGGCCTGGATATAGTAACGGGGAGGAATGATGGCAGATATCCACTGTAGTAAGGTGGGCATCGACTCCACAGGGAACAGCATACCTGAAAGCATGACAGTGGGTAACAGCAGCACCATTGCAGAGACGAGGAGGGCCACAAACTGTGTTTGTGCAATGTTAGAGATGAGTAGGCCTAATGAGAGCGCTAACAGAATGTATATGAGTGATATAGCCAGAATCCACCACAACGATCCCTGTAACGGCACATCGAGTATGGTAGCAGACGTCAGCAGAATAACGGCAAGGATAACCAGCGCTAACAACAAATAAGGCACCACCTTTGCCACGATAATCATTAGCGGACTGACAGGCGAAACCAAGAGTACTTCCATGGTGCCACGCTCCTTTTCGCGAACAATCGACACAGAAGTCATCATGGCACAAATCAGCAATAACAGCATTCCCATGATAGCCGGAACGAAGTTGTAGGCGGACTTCATACTTGGGTTATAGAGCAACTTTTGACTAACCGGCAATACGTTGGGATTGGCGACAACTTGCCGGGCATAACTTGTCCATTGTTGTGCCATATTGGGATCGGAGCCGTCTATGATGAACTGGATGCCGCTATTTCTTGCAGCAAAATCTTTCGCAAAGACAATGGCGAGGTCAGCCTTTTGGCTGCGTATCAACAGCTCTGCATCCTTTGGCGTTGGGGCAGTCGTTGTAATGGTGAAATATTCCGAGGCTGCGAGTCGCTCTACGGCCTGCCGGGTCTCGTGGTCAATCTGCGAAGTAACCACGACCGTACGCACACTCTTCACGTCGTTGGTAATGGCAAAGCCGAATATGAGCATTATAACAACGGGCATGCCGATGAGAATTAGCATCGTACGTTTGTCGCGTAGGATGTGTTTGGCTTCCTTGATGACGAATGATATAAACTCTTTCATACCTTAATCTCCTCTCTTGGCCCGGCGTGCCAAATACGTAAACACATGATCCATATCGGGCTGGCCGAGGTCGCGCTTAAGTTCCTCCGGTGTTCCCATCGCACTGATTTTACCGTCAACCATAATAGAGATTCGATCGCAATATTCTGCCTCATCCATATAGTGGGTAGTGACAAAGATTGTGATGCCACGTGATGCTGCTTCGTAGATCAGTTCCCAGAACTGGCGACGGGTAGCCGGATCAACCCCACCCGTTGGTTCGTCGAGAAACACAATGTCGGGCTCGTGGAAGATAGATACAGAAAAGGCAAGTTTCTGTTTCCATCCAAGGGGCAGCGAGCCTACGAGGTCATTCTTGTGCTCCTCGAACTTTATCTGTTTCAAAAGGCTGTCGGTCTTAGTGGCAATCTCAGTGTCCTTCATCCCATAGATGCCACCGAACAGACGGATGTTTTCAGCCACCGTTAGGTCTTCGTAGAGAGAGAATTTCTGTGACATATAGCCGATGCGCTTTTTTATCTGCTCATGCTCTGTGCGGATGTCAAAGCCTGCCACCTTGCCAGTCCCGAAAGTGGGCTGGTTCAGACCTGTCAGCATGTGCATGGCAGTCGTCTTACCGGCACCATTGGCACCTAAGAATCCGAATATCTCACCACGCTTCACGGTAAAGCTGATATCGTTGACGGCATAGAAATTTCCGAAAACTTTCACCAAGTGTGAGACCTCAATGACGTTGTCGGCATTTATTTCTATCTTCTTTTTATGTTCAATACCCGGCGGATTGAAAATGTCCTTGAATCGATCCAAAATAATGTCGGGTGTGTCGATACCCATTACCTGCCCTTCGCTTAGAAAAGCCACGCGATCGCATTGGCGCACCTCGTTGAGATAGGGCGTAGAGGCCACAATGGTAATATCGCGTTCCTTCAACATTGAGAGCAATTCCCAGAATTCTTTGCGACTCACAGGGTCAACACCCGTAGTAGGTTCATCAATGAGGAGTACACTGGGCTGACGCACCAAAGCACAGCTAAGTGCCAGCTTCTGTTTCATGCCGCCGGACAACGCTCCAGCCTTCCGATCCTTAAATCGCTCTATTTGTGAATAGATGGCTTTGATGGAGTCATAACCCTCGTCGATAGTCGTTCCAAAGAGTGTGGCAAAAAACTCCAGGTTCTCTTGGACCGTCAGGTCCTGATAGAGCGAGAACTTACCAGGCATATAGCCCACACGCTTACGGATGTCCATCATCTGGCGTACCACATCGAAACCATCCACCGATGCAGTACCAGCATCAGCTAACAGCAACGTACAGAGGATGCGGAACAACGAAGTCTTGCCAGCACCGTCAGGACCGATGAGTCCAAAGACCTCACCTTTACCCACAGAGAACGACACGTTCTGCAAAGCCTTCACTTTGCCGTATGACTTCGATATGTTTTTAACTACTATCATTGGAATTTCACTTCTCCGTACATGCCTATCTTTACGTAGCCATCATTTATGATGGCCACTTTGAGTGCATACACCAAGTCGGCGCGTTCATCGTCAGTCTGGATGGTCTTGGGCGTGAACTCCGAATGGCTGCTAATCCATGAAACCGTTCCCTCGTATTCCTGCTTTTGGCCGTCGCCATAGTCGGAAAAGACCTTCGCCTTTTGGCCGACCTTAATATCCTTCAACTGTGCAGATGTGACGTAGGCGCGGATGAACATATGCTGTGTATCAGCCATCTTGAAGAGTGGCTTGCCAACGGATACAAACTCACCCGGCTCTACATATTTCTCTAATACTGTGCCTTGGATAGGTGCTGCGACATGGCACTTCTGCAACTGATCCTGCAACTGACTTACCTGTATATCGACCGTTGAGAGTTGAGAGTCGAGGGTCAAGATTTGGGTGCTCAGCGATGAAATCTGCGCATCGAGCTGCTTTTGCAGCATAGCTACCTGATTAGTGGCATCGTCGAGCATCTTGCCGGGTGCAGCACCATCGGCTACCAGTTCCTTGTAGCGCTGCTGTTCCTGACGAGCTTTTGCCAATTGCTGACGCGTAGCTGCAATCTGCTTTTCCATATCCGGTTTCTGACTGTGATACACACTCTTCGTGGCTTCCGCCTGTTGAATCTTCAGCCAAATCTGTGTAGTATCTACCACTCCCACTTCCTTGCCAAGAGCCACCTCGTCGCCCTCGTTGACGTCGAACGTCATCAGCACACCGCTCTGCTCTGCAGCCACCGTCACAACTGTAGCTTCGAACACACCTGTGGCATCATACTCTTTTTCATTGTTTTCACAGCTTGCAAGCATCGCCAGCCCTGCTGCCATTATTATCAGTTTCTTCATATCTCGTTATTGATTTGTTGTATATTTCAAGTCATAAATCTCTTTCAGCATCTCTATTTCGTGCACTCGGCTATGCACCTTGGCTGCATTCTCGTTGGTAATCTCCTTTACCAAGTCGTTCACATCGATAATGCCATGCGAAAGCTTAGACTCTGCCGCCTTGCGGATGTTGCTACGGAGGGTGATAATCTCCTCGTCGTAAGCCATCAGTTTGCGATAGCGCTCGATATTCTCGTTCTGCTGAATATGTTCGAGGTTATT
>JBJECC010000296.1:0-3910 GCA_051870655.1 Parabacteroides sp.
AATATCAGCGATTTCTAAGTTCAGTAGGCGTTGGGCAAGTCCAGTATCGCATAGTAACATTCTTCTATATTTCTCATTCACCTCTGCCCCTAAAGGCAGGCCATTAGCAGATGTGTGTGTGACAGGATACACCAATCCAGCTAAAATTAACGTATCCAAGGCGGTACGAATCTGTACCGTACTGGCTTCGCAATCAACCCGATTATAAACAAATTTGCCAAGTCCTTGCTCTGCAACAGAGCGGAAAGTCGCATCGATACGAGAAGAGGGAACTCGCTTTCGATATTTGGCGAAATCATCTCGAAAGGACTGAATCAATTCGCTGAGAATATGTTGACACTCTAAGACATCGCCATCATCGCAAAAACGGGAGACTACAGCGGGCATGCCTCCAAGAACTAAGAATAGACGTAACTGTCGCAGAGCCTGCTCATGGAGGGGAGCGGGCAAGGGCATTGAGGGTGAAGACTGATTGATCAGCTGAGAGAGGGGCTCATTATTGGTTGCCCACAGGAACTCCTCGAAAGAAAAGGGATACATGAATAGGCTTCTGATACGACCGACACCATATGAAGGAAGCTCCTCCAGCGCAAATTCAAGCAATGAGCCAGCGGCAATCAAATGAAGTTCGGGGTATTTCTCATAAAAATAACGTAATCGATTGATCGCTGCTGGACAAGCCTGTATCTCATCGAAAAACAACAGTGTTTTTCCGGCAACGATAGGTGTTTGCAAATGAATGGACAGATACCTACATATTTCTTGGGGAGAGTAACTTCCCTCGAAAAGATAATACACATCTTTTCGCTCATTGAAATCCACTTCCGCAAAATACTCAAATTGCTTTGCGAAATGATGAACAGCAGAGGTTTTGCCTACCTGGCGAGCACCTCGCAGCAGCAATGGCTTGCGATCTTTGGTAGATGACCATAAAATTAACTCCTGGTCTATAAGTCTCTTGTGATATTCCCTCATGATCGTAATCGGTTTTATTTCAAGTGCAAAGATATCAATAATTACTTTTTTGGCACCATAGAAGATGATTAAAACTACTTTTTTGGCATCATAAAACCGCTAAATAATGACTTTTTTGGCATCATGCCTTTGGTGGCTACAACACACATATAATTCAAACACACAATACTTATGGTTACAGATGACAGATTTATCGCTGATGGGATGAGTGCGTTCGAACGTAACGTCAAGCGAGTGGGTGACTGTGCGATCGCCGCGGTCTGCTTGATCGTATTCTCTCCCCTGTTTCTTTTTTGTTACGTCATGGTAAAACGGGAGGATGGAGGCCCAGCCATCTTCAAGCAAGAGCGTATCGGACGCTTTGGCCGTCCGTTTCACATCTACAAGTTCCGGAGTATGCGTATCGATGCGGAGAAGATGGGACCGGCCTTGTATAAAGGGGGAAAAGATCAACGTCTGACCAAGATCGGTCGTTTCCTCCGTGAGCATCATTTGGATGAGTTACCTCAGCTGTGGAATGTGTTCATCGGGGATATGGCGTTCATCGGCCCTCGTCCGGAACGGAAGTTCTACATTGACCAGATCATGGAACGGGATCCCCGTTACCGGTATCTGTACCAGATCCGTCCCGGGGTGACCTCGTATGCTACGCTCTACAATGGCTATACGGATACATTGGAAAAGATGCTCCGCAGGTTGCGTTACGACCTGTTTTATTTGGAGCATCGATCCTGGTTGTTGGATTTCAAGATCTTATTGAAGACCTTCTTTTATATTGTCTTTGGCAAGAAGTTTTAATGGTGTGAAAAGAATAAATGGTATGGAAAAGTTGAATTACAAGGCGCAGGACCGGGAACGGATCCTGGCCTATCTCACCCGACAGGGAGGTGTGGTAAACGTGGAAGAGTTGATGGCGCAAAGTGGTGCAGAGCCTTTGCGTGTTTATCCACTGCTGTTTGAACTCCGGCAAGAGGGGCTTATCGAGGTAGTCGAGGAGGATGAGTTTGGAGCTCCTGAGAAAGTTGAAAAGCTGGTACCTCCTGCTCAATGAGGGGGATCATTTACCTTGGAGAACTATTTCTATTTGATCATGCAGATGCTGGGCAAATCGTTCCTTGCGGTGAAGAACCTGACAACGGCTGAGGGTAGTGCTATTCCCCGAAATAGTTTTTCGTAGCCAAGTTTCTTTATGTTGCCAGTGGGAAAGTCTGCGGATTTTTATACTTTTGTAAAAGAAAACAGCAGGAGAGAAAGTCTGTTGTGGTAAGAAGACAGCAAGTATGATAACATCAATAAGCATTCAGAATTTGGGACCTATTCCTGCGTTGACGAGTTCACCGTTGGGAGGTATCAATTTGGTCATCGGCCCTAACCAGTCAGGAAAGACTTTTCTGTTGAAAGCTCTTTTTGCAGCCCTTAAAACAGTGGAGTTGTACAGAAGGGGCAAAGAGAATCGAACAGACAAGGAAATATTATCTGAAAAGTTATATTGGACTTTTCAGGCTTCTACGTTGGGCGAGATTGTACGAAAAGGGGAGAATTCGTTGTCTTTTGATATGCGGTCTTCTGAGGGAGAACGTTTTGTCTATTCTTTTGGTCACAAAACAACCAAACAAGCTACCATCGAAGAGAATACGTTCAAGCCACGTCTGACAAATTCCATCTTTATACCAGCTAAAGAAATTCTTTCTATCAAAGATATCATTCTGGAAGCAAAAGAGGAAAGCCGTTTTGGGTTTGAGGAACCGTATAGTGATTTGGCCAAGGCATTGTCGAGAACCCAAAAAGGTAAGAATTACAAGGTTTTCTCGGAGGCACGTGGAACGGTCAATCAGATGGTTGGAGGACGGTTGGAGTTCAATCAGACGAAGGGTGAATGGCAATTCCGAGACAATGAGCGTAGAATTTATGAAATAAGTACAACATCGGAAGGGGTGAAGAAGCTGTCTATTCTGGATTTGCTATTAGGGAATCATTACCTGAGCAATCAGTCGGTTATCATCATCGATGAAATTGAGGCTAATCTGCATCCATCGCTTATTACCAAGTTATTGGAAATCATTCTTATGCTTGCCAAAGCAGGTTTGCAGTTTTTTATCGCTTCGCATTCCTATTTTGTCATTAAACGTTTGTATGTCTTGGCTCATCAATGTCAGATAAGTGTGCCGGTTTTTTCTTTTAATGGTGGCGATTGTGACATGGGTGACTTGAGGGACGAAATGCCCCGTAATCCTATTATTGAGGAATCCATTCAGCTTTACAGAGACGAAATCAGTTTGTGAGTATATGGAGTTCTATGAATCTTTCATGAAATTTCGTTTTGCGGATGAGGATGTCTTCTGCATTGAAAAGGATGAGGCTGTGACACAGACTGAAGGTATAGAGGCCTGTGAATGTGTGGTATGGTTACAACCAAATGTCGTGTGGATAGAAGCTAAAGCTTCATCGCCCAAACCGCAGAATGGAGAGAAGATAGATGGATTCATCGGAAAAATATGCAAAAAGTTTACAGATTCCTTGTCTCTATTCGATGATTTGCGAAATAAACGTTTGGGAGAAGAAGCTTTCTGTCGACTGCCTCTTCATCTGCAGGGTGACCTCCCCGATTGGGAGCATTACTTGATATGTCTGATTGTCCACGGACATCGGTTAGACTGGTTGAGTGGTTTGCAAGATATGTTTAGGGATGCAATGTATCAGTTGGTTAAAGAAAGGGGAGTCAAGGATTCGAATATACGAGTGTACAACGAGGAGACCGCTCTGTCAAAAAAGTTGATAGTTGCCTATATCCCTAAAGACGAACGAGATTCGGTTAGAGAGCCCAATGGTAACATGGATCCTGTTCGGGCTAAACAATGGTTCGATGCACACTGATTATACCATCCTTCTTTCATAACTGTGACATCGCATACAGCGGACAGATACGGACATGACG
>JBJECC010000297.1:0-19717 GCA_051870655.1 Parabacteroides sp.
GCCGGTTCTATTGTTTAACTTTTAATCTTTCGGTAAAAGTTTACCGAAGTATTGATTAGAATAAATGATTATCAAATTGTTCAAACATTCAATCATCGCAGGGGTGGCTTGCCTCTCTACGGTGGTGTCGGGTCAGAACTACATGACCCCATTCAATCATTGCCTGCTTCCGGAGGCCTATTATGACCAGCTGGTAGGCGAGTCGTCGGGCGACCGTGCCTTTCAGTACATTATGGACATCGCTCCGTATGAGCGGGACCGCCAGCATGCCGATTACCAGGGACATTTCATGGAGTCGGAGTATGTGGTGTCCCAGCTGAAACGGTTCGGCCTCGCCAACGCCACCATCGAAGAGGTGGGCAAGACCAAGACCTGGGACGGTGTGAGCGCTTCACTCTGGGAGGTCTCTCCGAAGCAGGTCAAGATAGCCGACTATCGGGATCTGGCTGCCATCTTGGGGCAAGGCAGCCGGAATGCAGATGTCACCGCTCCGTTGGTCTGGATCGGTCGGGGAGAGGCGCATGAACTGGCCGCAGTGGACGTGAAGGGGAAGATTGCCGTGACGGAAGCGGCTGCCGCCCGTGTGCATGATAAGGCGGTCGAGGCCGGAGCGCTGGGTGTCATCAGCTTCAACAGCCCCCGCCCCTTGATTGACCCGCTGCAGATCCCGAACACAGGCATCCGCAGCAAGCACCCTACCTTCTGTTTCAACCTCACCCCGCGGGACGGGTATGCCCTGCGCGACCGTCTGCTGAGAGGCGAGGAGATTACCGTGCATGCCCAGGTGGAGGTGACTGAGGAGGATACGGACCTGGAGGTGCCCACCTGTGTCATTCCCGGAACGGACCCCCAGGCAGAGGAGGTGATCTTTACGGCCCACCTGTTCGAGGGGTATGTGAAGTTAGGGGCCAATGACAACATCTCCGGATCGGCGGCACTGATCGAGGTGGCCCGCACGTTGAACGAGCTGTTCGAGAGCGGCCGTCTGCCCCGTCCGAAGCGCAGCTTGCGTTTCCTTTGGGTGCCGGAATTCCAGGGTTCCATTCCCTGGGCCCAGCAGCACAAGGAGATCCTGGACCGGACGCTCTGTGGCATCAACCTGGACATGGTGGGGCTGTGGCTCAGCAAAAGCGGCTCCTTCTATTGCCTGCACCGCACGACCATGGGCAATCCCCACTACCTGAACGATGTGGCCGAATCCTTCTACCACTATATGGGCGCGACCAACAAGGCGTTTGTCGCCACGGGGGTGGGGCGTCCCGATGCCTTGAAGCCGGTCTATAGCCTGACGGGCTCGCAGGATCCCTTCTATTACACCATCAACGCCCATTACGGTTTCTCGGACCATGAGGTGCTGAATGATTGGGGTGTGCAGGTGCCTGCCGTGATCATGATCACCTGGCCGGACAATTATTACCACACTTCGGGCGACCGTCCCGCCATCTGCGATCCGACGCAGCTGCACCGGGCCATTGTGCTGGCTGCCGCCACGGCCTATACGATTGCCTCTGCCGACGAACAGACAGCGTTGGCCATTGCCAGTGAGGTCTCAGCCGGAGCCTCCAAACGCCTTGCGCTGAAGGCTGCCGAGGATCTCTCCGTGTTGGCCCAGTCCTCCACCGACCGGTTGGCGGCTGCCTACAAGAAGGCGCGTTTCGACCAGGATGCCCTGCTGCTGAACGAGCAGGCTACGTTGGAGAGTGTGCTGGAGCTTGCCCCGGCGAGTGCTGTCCTGCAGGAGCATATCGCCACGTTGCAGGCCCTTCTGAAAGAGAAGGCTGTCAGCTGCGGCAAAGAGATCGATGCGGCCGTGAAGACACGTGCCGCCCTGCTGGGCACGGCTGCCCCGAAACGGATCGAACTGACTGCGGAGGAGAAGGCGGCTGCCAAGCTGTTCCCGCATGCCACTGCCAAAGTGAAGGAGAGCGGATATGGCGTGTTGCGCAGTCTCCCGAAGGAGCTGTTGCAGAAGTATGAGCTCGTGAAGGGGGAGAGCCCGCGGATGAGCCTTGCGCACAGCGATGACATTGCCAAACTGACTACGTCAGGAAAACTGAGCGTGTTGGACATCAAGAAGATGCAAGATGCCCAGTTCCCCGATGCGGATAGTCTGGCGGACATCACCCGTTTCATCCAGGCACTGAAGGAGGCCGGGCTGGTGGAATGACCGGAAAGAGGGCTCTTGAGACACAAGAGGAGGCTGTGTGTGTGACACAGCCTCTTTTTTTATCTCTTTTTCCGTGGACGGCCCGGTTTCTTTTTCCCGTTGCTTTCAGGTCTGTAGTCGGGCACATTGCCGAAAGAGGGGTCGATGGGAATTTTATAGACCTCTTTGCCCAGGAATTCTTCAATGCGCTTGAAAGGGGCCTGCTCGTCGATGGCGACAAAGGTAATGGCCAGACCGGAGCCGTTGGTTCCGCGGGCCGTACGGCCGATGCGGTGGACATAGTCTTCCGGGTCGTGCGGAATGTCGTAGTTGACGACCAGTGAAATGTCGTTGATGTCGATGCCTCGGGAGACGACGTCCGTCGCGACCAGAATATCCACTTGGCCGCTCTTGAACTTTTTCATCACCTCCTCGCGTTTCGTCTGTTCGAGGTCGGAATGCATCTCTTCCACACTGAACTTCCGTCTGCGCAGGGCACTGGTCAGGTTCTTCACCTTCATTTTGGAAGAGGAGAAGATGATCACCCGCTTCGGATGGCTGTTCGCGAACAGATCCTGGAGAATGGGCAATTTCTGTGCTTCATAGCAGATATAGGCTGATTGCAGGATGGTCTCCGGGGGGCGTGAGATGGCGATCTTCACCTCGGCGGGATCCTTCAGGATGCTCTGGGCCAATTTCATGATCTTCGGAGGCATGGTGGCTGAGAACATGACGATCTGGCATGTAGATGGCAGCTCCTTATAGACCTGCATGATGTCATCGATGAACCCCATGTCGAGCATGCGGTCTGCCTCGTCCAGCACAAAGAACGAGACTTTTGACAAGTCCACCGTCTCCAGGTTCATGTGAGCCAGCAGCCGCCCCGGCGTGGCAATCACAATGTCCACCCCTGTTTCCAGACTGCGTTTTTGCTGTTCCCACACGATTCCGTCCGTTCCGCCATAGATGGCAGCGGAAGAAACCTCCAGAAAATAGCCGAACCCCTGCAACTCCCGGTCAATCTGCAATGCCAGTTCTCGGGTGGGAGCCATGATGACGGCATTGATGGCGTTTGGTTGATGTCGTTTCTTGCTCAGCTCGTTGATGATAGGCAACAGATAAGCTGCCGTCTTTCCCGTACCTGTCTGTGCACAGGCGATCACGTCCCGTCCCTCCAGGATCAACGGAATCGTCTGCTCCTGTACAGGAGTGGCCTCGTCGAAGTGCATATCATACAATCCGTCTAATACCTCATCTTCCAAATCTAATTCGTCGAATCTCATATTGTTGATTTGTAATATTGTTTATATAACCGCTCATACAGACCACTTTCCCGGATACGGTTGAGCCACACGTTCAGGCTGTCTCTCAAGATGGGAGAGGTTTGCCGTACGGCCCAGGATTGGAGTTGTGTAAAACTGATGTCTGTCTGTATGTCTAATTCTTTCATACGCTGTTGGGCCAGTAGTGCGATCTGCTGGTCACACACGGCATAGTCGATGTCTCCTTTCGCCACCATGATGGCTAACTGCTCGGAGGAGTAGCGTTCCTCCTCCACGATGAAGAGGGTATCGCCGATCTCGTGTCCCAGATTCGTCAGGCGGAGCCGCGCCGGGGAGTCTTTCGGGATATAGAGCCTCTTCTCGGCCAGGTCCAGCTGGCTGCGGATGGGAGGGATGCCCCGGTTGGCCTCTGCCGTGCGTTGCACCAGCACCTGCTTGTTCAGCACGATGGGCTCTGTGAAGAGATAGCTGTCGCGGTTCTCGTTCGTCACCGGGATGTTGCGTGCGATGAGATCACACGCCTGATTCTCCAGCAGGCGGAAACTCTCTGTCAGGCTCATTTCCAGATGGATCTGCACCTCCAGTCCCGATTCCCGGGCGATGGCCTGGCAGAGTTCATACTGGAATCCCTCGATGGTGTCTCCCTTCACGTAATAGCCTGACTGGTTGTACTCTGTCACCACATGCAGAATCCCTTCCTGCCGGATCTCTGCATAGTCACGGGGGGCCAGCGGCTGGTGTGCGGCTTTGTAGAGCGAAAACATGACGCTGAGCACCAAGGCCAGAAGCACGCAATAGAATAGGATCAATTTCTTCTGTCTCATAGCTTTCAATTATTAAAGGTGACAGCGATACCCATTTTGAGTACCATGGGGTTCAGCGGATAATGCGCCAGGGAGAAATAGTTGGGGTTCATGAATTTGGATCCCAGATTGTACCCCATGATGAAGAACCGCGCCTGTTTCAGGTGGAAGTTGACATAGGCGTTGATGAGCGGATAGTTGCCCACCTTCACGTATGACTCGGATTCCGGGTCCTGCAGCTGGAACTGCTGGGTGGCCGGTTCGTAGTAGGGGGCGTGATAGGCCGTGTAATAGTGCATGGCGGCTCCCAGCTGGATGGTCAGTACCCGCGCCAGCTTGAATTTGAGGTAGAGGTTGCTGTAGAGCGTCAGAGCCGGCAAGGGGAGTTTGTCGTTCTCCTTGCCACTGACCGTCTGATAGGCCAATTCGTTTTCCCAGCCCAATGCACGCACCTGGAAATCCTGTTTCAGGCCAATATGGAAGAGCTGCAGGTTGCTGCCACATTGCTGCGGGTAGCCTGTCGGGCCGAAATAGACGTAGTTCTGGATGGTGTGAATGCCGCCGGACAGTTGGGTGCGGCTCGACTCCAGCCGGACTTTGGCACCGACGTACAGTTTCTGTACCTTGCTGAGCGAGGCATCCCACCAGAAGAAGTGGGAATGGTTGTGACGCTGGTAGAAGGCGGGATTGACATTCTCGAACGAGGCTTCCGCCCGGATGCTGGCCTCTTTGTGGAAGAGGGGGAAACGTGTCTGCAGCTCGCCGTTGGCCCGTATCTCTCCGAAGTCGCTGCCTGCCACTCCGATCTCACCCCTGGCACGGTAGGTAAGCAACTGTCCCTCCTGCTTGGAGAGCTCCGCCCCTGCGTAGGTGGTAAATTCGTCATACACATCCGCTACCGGAAAGTCGAGCGTGGAGGGCAATGAATAGTTCCCTTCGTTGGGGTCGTAGTTCATGCCGGGCACGGCAGCCGGCAGTTTGAACCGCCGCTTTTCCATTGCGACAAAGGCGGTCAGTCCGAATTTCACCCAGTCTTGGAAGCCCTCGCGCAAAGAGAGAGCCAGGGTATTGCGCAGCTTCCAGGCCGTGGTACGGTCGTTCAGGGCAGAATCCATGCCGAACGAGCGAGGATACAACGGTTCGAGGTCGTCGTGCGAAAGGAAGTGGCGGCGGTTGTCCTCGTAGTGTAACGTGTGCACAATGCTTGAGACAGGGACAAACACCTGGATGGGATTGCCTGCGCTGTCTGTCTCTGCAAGGGTCCGCTGGAACCCCAGATTGTAACGGTGGCTGAGATAATACTGTTTGCCCCGTACACGGTTCCAGGTGTTGGTCATCCGCACGGGAAACGATTTCGTGTCCACAGAGCGTTTGCCGTCCAGCACCAGGTCCGGTTGGGTAATATACCGGTCGTCGGTCAGACCGCCGTTCTCGTAGTTCAGGAAGTTGAAATTGCTCAAATAGGCATCCAGCTCGTAATGGTCCGTATGGTAACTGCCGAACAAACGGTAGCTGAGCAGCTTGTTGCCATTGGAGTTGTAATGTCCGCGGCTGTAGATGTAGTCCATCTCACCGCCCAGGTTGATCTGCTTGCCGAAATTGAGGGTGAGTAACCCCTTGAAACGTTCGTTTTTGTACTGGCTGCCTCCCTCGGTCGTGTACAGCATGTTCGTGTAGGGGACTTTCGTATCGTAGAAGAGCGCATTCTCCGGCGTAGTGATGTAATAGTCATACGCATCCGCAAAGATAAAGTCGCGGGCCTCTTTTCTGTCTGCAAAAATCAGGGACTGTCCGGGCGAGCCGACATTCGCCAGGAAGCCGGTTCCCAGGGAATACCCTTCCACCAGGGTGGTCTGTGCAAAATTCAATCGGTTGGTATCCAGTGGAGCCACAGCCCGGTTGCCGGTATATGGCATGATATGATAGCCTGTCAGGCGCTTGGCCTTCAGGGCAACACTGTCTGTCAGGAGCAGGCTGTCAGGAATCTCTTTTTGGGAAGCAGTGAGATTGGCCAGCGAGAAACCGCCCCGGTTGTTGCGACTTCCTCCGCGCGGCCCTTGTCCCCAAAGATCTGTTCCGGTGAGAATCCCTGTCAGGAAAATCAATATGAGTACCTTATAATTCATCGGGAGGCAAAGATACAAAGAATGCGCGTTTCTACACAAGAGAAACGTGCATTCTTTACGCAGTCCGGCCCTATTGTCCGGTTTAGAAATCGAAGGAAAGTTGTTTCCGTTCCCCTTCCTGTTTGCGGAGCCACCGTTTGCCTTGAGGGGTGAGAAGCTCCATCTTGCCGGTCCGCGTGCGGATGACGGTGGTCACCGTATAGCAGACATTCACCGGATCGCCCAGTTCGGAGAGGCGGCGGGAGATCTCCATCACGCACTCGATGTAGATGCCGCTGGCAAAAGAGATCTTGTCCTCCAGCATCTGTTTCTTGAAGTCTTCGTCCTCCATATAGAAGTCGATGACCTGTCCTCCCTTGTTGTAGATTCCCTTCCAGCGGTATTTGGTGTCCTTCAGCACGGGCGAGATGATCTCGATAATCGCTTTCTTGTCGATGATGGGGGGCAGCTTGTTCGACCGGAGGATGTAATTGTCGAACTGTTCACGCCTGATCTCCTGTCTGCCGGACCGGCTCAGGTTCCGCCCGTTCAGCTCCCGCAGCTGGATGCCGGTCACTTTGGGGTAGCCGCGCAGCGCCTCGTAGAAGTTGGACTTGTACTTGCAGTAATTGGGCTGGCGGTTCAACAGGGCCACCAGGTTTGTAGGGATACAGAGTGCCGGTTTCTTCAGTTTCAGATCCCGGCGCAGCAGGGCGAGTTTCTTCTGTAATTCGTTCCCGTCCTCCATCTTCCGTTCGTCCATGAGTTTCCCGTGGGAATTCAATGTCGGCTGACGCAGCATCTGAATGGTGAGGTTGATGATGATGGAGATGGAGCGGCTGTCCTCTCCGGCAATGCTCCATACCTCCCGGAATCCGTTCCGGCACTCGTTGGTCTGGTAATAGACCCTGAGCTGTACGTCCAGGAGATCGGCCAGTGAGTAGAGCAGCGTCAAGACCTCCCGCTCGCACCGGAAATGCACCTGTGCGTCGATGTAGGTGGAACTGTCGTTGAAAAGATACCGCAACTCCAGTTTATTGTCAAACTTCAATAGTGACATGATATTTTCCTGTTAACAATGAATAATGCGTTATTCGACACGACCCTCCAGCAGGGCTTGGTTGCCACGTAGAAAATCTGCTATGGGCATCCGTTTCTTCCCTGCCAGCTGCAGGGAGTCTATCCGCAGGAACCCCCCTTCCACCGCTACATCCAGATAGCTTCGCCTGTCGGAGCAAAGCGTTCCTGCCGGGAGGGTGTGTGCCGCCGGCCGCTTTTCACTCTGGTAGATTTTCAGCACCTGGCGTCTGCCGTCTGCCGAGACCAGTTCCGTCCAGGCAGCGGGGTAGGGCGAAAGTCCCCGGATGAAGTCGTAGATCCGCTTCATCGGCTGGTTCCAGTCGATGCGACAGGTCTCCTTGAAAATCTTCGGGGCGGGGCGCAACGGCCCGGAGGCCGGCATCAATGATTCCTGCGGGGTGGATGTGGCCTTTCCCTCCAGGATCAGCTCGACCGTTTCGGTGACGAGGTCCGCACCGATTTTCATCAGGGCATCGTGTACCTGCTCCACATTGTCCGTGTCGGCAATGGGAAGGCGGCGTTGCAGAATGATGCCTCCCGTATCGATCTCATGCTTGAGGAAGAAGGTGGTCACCCCCGTTTCTATATCTCCATTCATCACCGCCCAGTTGATGGGGGCTGCCCCGCGGTACTGGGGCAACAAGGAGGCATGGAGATTGAAGGTCCCGAGACGCGGCATGTTCCAGACCACCTCGGGCAACATGCGGAAGGCCACGACAATCTGCAGGTCAGCCTTCCAGCTGCGCAAGGCCTCCAAAAAGGACTCGTCCTTCAGTTTCTCCGGCTGCAGAAGCGGCAAACCCACCTCTTCGGCATATTTCTTGACCGCACTGGACTGCAAGACACTGCCGTGGCGTCCCATCGGCTTGTCAGGCATCGTGATGACACCCACCACATTGTATCCACCCTCGACTAACGCCTTCAGACTGGCTACAGCGAAGTCGGGCGTTCCCATATACACAATTCTCAAATCTTTTTTCTCCATGATTAATCTCCTGAAAAATTATCTACCAACACCTCACGATAGGAATTGAATATTTTTGATTTCGACATAAAGCCGATATAATGGTCCGTTTCGTCCACTACCGGCAGGTTCCATGCTTTTGTATCGTCAAACGTCTGCATGATCTGGTCCATCGGCATACTGACATACAGTTTGGCCGGCGCGGAGACCATGAACTTCGAGACGTGGAACCGACTGTAGAGTTCCGGCCGGAACATGATGTTGCGGATATTGTCCAGCAGGACAACACCCAGCAGGATGCCCCGGTCATCCACCACCGGGAAGATGTTCCGTCCGCACTTGGCAATGACCTTCACCATATCCCCCAATGTCATTTCCGGTGAAACCATCTGGAAATCTTTTTCGATGACGCTGTCCATGCTGAGCAGGGTCAGGACCGCCTTGTCCTTGTGGTGCGTCAGCAATTCGCCCTTCTGGGCCAGACGCATGGAGTAGATGCTGTGCGGCTCGAACATCAGGATTGTGATATAGGAGCTGATCGACACGATCATCAGGGGCAGGAACAGATCATAACCGCCTGTCAGTTCGGCAATCAAAAAGACGCCTGTCAACGGTGCGTGCATGACACCCGACATGATTCCCGCCATCCCCAACAGGGCGAAGTTCTTTTCCGAGATATACATGGTGAAAGGGAAATAGTTGGAGGTGTGTGCGAATACAAATCCGGCAATACAGCCCAAATAAAGGCTGGGTGCAAAGATACCGCCACATCCGCCGCCCGCATTGGTGGCACTGGAGGCGAACACCTTCGTCAGCAGGATGAGGGAGAGGAAGATCACGACCCCCCAATAGCTGTCATGCAGGTTGTAGAAGAAACTCTTGTCCATGATGTTGGTGTACTGCCCGTTCAGCAGGGCTCCGATGGTGTCATATCCTTCCCCGTAGAGCGGCGGGAAGATGAAGATGAGCACACTCAGCATGACACCTCCCAGCAGAAACTTCCGCCAATAGGTGTCCAGCCGACGGTAAACGCCCTCCACACGGTTCATCATCCGGGTGAAATAGAGCGAGATGAGCCCGCAAAATACGCCCAGCATCAATACATAAGGGATACGGCGGATCTCGAAGATTTCCGTTTGCGAGAAGGCAAACATGGCCTCTGTCCCTGTGAAAATGTAGGACATGGTGGCTGCCGTGACGGAGGAGATCAGCAGCGGAAGCACGGACGTCATGGTCAGGTCGAGCATCAGCACTTCGATGACGAACACCAGACCTGCGATAGGAGCCTTGAAGATACCGGCGACTGCACCGGCTGCCCCGCAACCTACCAGCAACATCAGTGTCTTCTGTTCCATGCGAAAGAGGCGGCCCAGATTGGACCCGATGGCAGCTCCCGTCAAGACGATCGGAGCCTCGGCACCGACCGATCCTCCGAAACCGATTGTCACCGAACTGGCTACGATGGATGTCCACATGTTGTGGGGTTTGATCCGGCTTTTCCGCTGCGAGATCGCGTAGAGGATCTTCGTGACGCCATGACTGATGTCATCACGGACAATATACTTGACAAACAGACCTGCCAGCAGGATACCCACTACGGGATATAGCAGATAGAGGTAGTTGGCCCCGTCCGCATTGAAGTTACCGGTCAGCAGATGCTGGAAGAAATGAATCAGTGTCTTCAGCACAATGGCTGAGGTAGCCGTACAGATTCCCACCAGAAAACTGATGAATAATATGAAATGCTTCTCTTTGATATGTTTTTCACGCCACAATAAAAAGGCGTAAAAAAATCCCTCTTTCTCCATCTTTAGATTCCTTTTCCTGTAATTACTGTTTTAACTGTGTAAATCAAAATTTTTATATCCATCGCCAATGACATGTTCTCGTAATAGATCCAGTCGTAGGCCAGTCGTTCAAGCATCTGGTCCACGTCTGAAGCATAGCCATATTTGACCATGCCGAGCGACGTGATGCCCGGACGCACATTGTGCAACAAATAATAAAAAGGTGCCTGCCGCACGATCTGCTCAATGTAGAAGCGGCGTTCCGGACGCGGACCCACCAGCGACATATCCCCCTTGAGTACATTCCAGAACTGGGGCAGCTCGTCCAGCCGATACTTGCGCATCAGCAGACCAAATGGAGTAATTCGGCAATCATGTTCCTTGGAGAGCGAAGGGCCATTGGCCTCGGCCCCTACGTACATGGTCCGGAACTTATAGATTGTGAACGGTTCCCCCCGATAGCCGATGCGTTCCTGCCGGAAGAAAACAGGTCCTTCGGAATCCCGTTTCACCCGATAGGCAATATAGGCGAACAGGGGGGCGAGCAACACCAGGGCGACTGCAGCCCCCACCTTGTCGATGAGCCATTTGATGTTTTTCTCTGCCGCCGAAAAATTATTGTCTGTGATGTCTGTCAATGGCATTCCGTGGATCGTCTTGATTTTTACGCGGGTAAGTGCGTCAGAACGATCAATCCGGATTTTGATGGGGCATTTGTAGCGATAGAGCGAATAGATCCTGTCCATGTCGCTCTCCTTGTTGCGCGGCCCGGACGAAAGGATCAACTCTTCTACCGGCAGACGTTCCATGAGCCGGGGTAGCTCGGCAAAGGATCCCAAAATCCGTGTCCTGTCCACTTCAACCGGCTGGTCATCCTCCATCTGCACGAAGCCCAACACATCGTATCCCAGATGATACAGATCCTCTTCCAGCTGTCTGGCCCGCCGGTCGGTGCCGATCATCAAGACTTTGACGACCCATTTCCGATGGGCTATCTCACCCAGACGATGAAGCGTGATGAAGAGTCTGGGGATATAAGTCCCTGCGAACTGCATGGTCCACAACGCACAGACAAGGTGATAGTAGATATGGAAGGACGAGGGCAAGTCATTGAGCACCATGCCAAAGAAAATCAATACCACTCCTAACGTGACGGTCGTCAACGTAGCGAACAGTTCCGACACACGCGATTTTCCGTGCGAAGGATTGTAATAGCCGGAGAGGGCATACAGGCAAAGCCAAAACAACGGCACATAGAGTTGCCCCTGCCAGACCTGCCGGTTGGTCAGGTAGGACTCTAACGTGTCGAATCCGTCATATGCGGCAATCGTGTAGAAACGCATCAGGTTGAACAGGAACCAGACGACGTTGGCGGCGATCCAGTCAGACAGGATGTAGGGAATGTTTTGCTTTTTCCTGAACTTCATGATGTCAACGAATGATCTGGAACAGACCGCCCAAGCCTAATTTGATGATTTGTGAAGGTTGTGCAGGGGTTGTCTCCTCCTGGCGATAGCGGACAATGTAATCGACACCCTGTCTGATCGTTTCTGAAATCTCTTGAAAAACATGAGGCGAAGGCTCTCCACTGATATTGGCCGACGTGGAGACGATGGGTTTTCTGAACCGTTCGCACAACCGCCGTGAGAACTCCTCCTGCGTGATGCGGATGCCCACACTGCCGTCTTCAGCCAGCAAGGCCGGCGCTACGTTACGGGCCCCGGGATAGATCAACGTCAACGGGCGATCGGCCACTTCAATCAGATTCCAGGCAATCTCCGGCACTTCGGTTACGTATGTTTCCAGTCTTGCCTCGTTGTCCAGCAAGAGCAACATGGCCTTGTGATCGGCCCGCTGTTTCAATTGATAGACACGTCGGACGGCCTCTTCGTTTGTCGCGTCACATCCAATGCCCCAAATGGTATCCGTCGGATAGAGGATCAAACCTCCCTGTCGTAGCACTTCACATGCCTGTTTCAAATCTTCGTTCATGTTTTATCAACTTTTTCTTTAGGCAAAAGTACAAATCATTATTGAAAAAAGACCCACTCAAAAGCAGATTTGGATTTATTATTTCAATTTAAGGCGGAAAGGAGGCGCTAATCCGTGATAAATGTCTATTTTTACAGGTTGAAAACAAAAGTGGACGTTGCACCGATTGAGGAAGCCGGTTCACTTACGGATAAGCAGAAAAGAAAAAATAATATATAATGATCAGTAAATGGAAATTCAGAACCCCGACAGAAGAAGAGTTACATAAGAGGGACTGCTTGGCGGCAGAGTTGGGACTCAATCCCGTCATCAGTCTTTTGCTTGTTCAGCGAGGGATCGCTTCGGCAGAAGAAGCGAGGAAGTTCTTCAAGCCCAGTCTGAGCGATTTGCACGATCCCTATTTGATGCCGGATATGGATAAGGCGGTGCAACGGTTGAATGTGGCCTTGGGAAACAAGGAGAAAATTTTGATCTATGGCGATTATGACGTAGATGGAACGACGGCTGTGTCGTTGGTATATAAGTATTTGCGCCCATTTTCGTCAGCGATCGACTATTATATCCCTGACAGGTACGACGAGGGATATGGTATCTCTTTCAAGGGAATCAACTATGCTTTGGAGAATGGTGTGACGTTGATCATTTCACTGGATTGCGGTATCAAAGCCATTGAGAAGATAGCGTACGCCAAAGAGAAGGGCATTGACTTTATCATTTGTGACCACCACATGCCGGATGATGTCTTGCCGGATGCAGTCGCTGTGTTGGATGCGAAACGAACGGATTCCATCTATCCGTATGAGCATTTGTCGGGTTGTGGTGTCGGTTTTAAATTCATGCAGGCTTTTGCCAAAAGCAATAACATTCCGCCTGCCAATCTGGAGAAGCTGCTGGAGTTGACAGCGGTCAGCATAGCCTCGGATATTGTGCCGATTACAGGGGAGAACCGTATCCTTGCCTATTACGGCTTAAAGCAGATCAACAGCAATCCTAGTTTGGGATTGAAGGGGGTGATTGACATCTGTGGATTGACGGGAAAGGAAATTACGATCAGTGACATTGTCTTTAAAATCGGGCCGCGGCTCAATGCTTCCGGACGTATGATGAACGGAAAGGAGGCGGTTGAACTGCTGTTGGCACGCGATGTGGCGGTGGCCAAGGAGAAGAGCGAGAACATCAACCAATACAACGAGGAACGGCGGGAACTGGACAAGAAGATCACGGATGAGGCCAATGCCATCATTGACAGCATGCAGGACGTGGACGACAAGAAAGCGATCATTGTCTATAATCCGGGTTGGCATAAAGGGGTCATCGGGATTGTAGCCTCCCGTCTGACGGAAAAATATTATCGGCCTGCTGTCGTGTTGACGAAATCGTCAGAATTGATTACAGGATCAGCTCGTTCCGTGACGGGTTTTGATATATACAAGGCCATTGAGGGGTGTCGGGATTTGCTGGAGAACTTCGGTGGGCATACCTATGCGGCCGGGCTTTCCCTGAAAGAGGAGAACTTGGAGGCCTTTACCCAGCGGTTTCTTGAAATGGCTGCTGAGGAGATTCCCGTAGAACAGATGATTCCGCAAATTGAGATTGACGCCATGTTGGATTTGAAGGACATTAATCCCAAGTTTATGAACGACTTGAAGAAGATGAGTCCTTTTGGCCCGGACAATCAGAAACCGCTCTTTTGTTCGCGTGGTGTAAAGGATTTCGGGACCAGCAAGCTGGTTGGCAAGGAATTGGAACATATCAAGTTGGAGATCGTAGATGACACCTGTGCAACGGCGGTACATGGCATTGCTTTCGGAATGAAAAAGCATAGTGTCCACATCAAGGAGATGAAGCCGTTTGATATTTGTTACACGGTGGAGGAGAATACCTACAACGGAAACACTTCGTTACAGCTGTTGATTCGCGATATCAAGACGGAGGAATAGGCACCGTGGATAAGTTTCGTGAGGTACTGGCTAAATACTGGGGCTATTCCGGCTTCCGTCCGTTGCAGGAGGAGATCATCCGTTCGGTGGCGGAGGGACGGGATACCTTGGGTTTGATGCCTACGGGTGGTGGAAAATCCATTACGTTTCAGGTACCGGCACTCACGATGGAGGGTATATGTCTGGTGGTCACTCCTTTGATCGCATTGATGAAAGATCAAGTGGAGAACCTGCGCCGTTTGGGTGTCAAGGCTACAGCGGTCTATTCCGGCATGAGCCGGGAGGAGATCATCATACAGCTGGAGAACTGTATTTTCGGTGGGTATAAATTTCTGTATGTCTCCCCGGAACGGTTGACAACGGATTTGTTTCGTGCAAAATTGCGGGCCATGCAGGTCTCGTTGTTAGTGGTGGACGAAAGCCATTGTATTTCTCAGTGGGGATATGATTTCCGTCCCTCTTATCTGGCGATTGCTGATATCAGGCCCGAATTGCCGGGAGTGCCGGTCCTGGCCCTGACGGCTACAGCCACTCCGGAGGTAGTGGACGACATTCAGGAACGGCTTCACTTCCGGGAGAAACGGGTCTTTCGGATGAGTTTTGCCCGTGCAAATCTTTCCTACATAGTCCGCCATACGGAGGACAAAATCCATACATTATTATATATACTCTCCAAAGTGCCGGGTACGGCCATCGTGTATGTCAGAAGCCGGAAACGGACGAAAGAGGTAGCTGACCTCCTGCGGCAGGCTGGTGTTGAGGCTGACTTTTTTCATGCAGGGTTGAGCAGCGAAGAGAAGACAGCCCGGCAGGAGCGATGGAAACAGGATGCGTGCCGGGTGATTGTGGCGACCAATGCTTTCGGTATGGGAATTGACAAACCCGATGTACGTCTGGTGGTCCATTGGGATATGCCCGGTTCGCTGGAAGAGTATTATCAGGAGGCCGGTCGTGCCGGACGTGACGGCAAGCATGCCTATGCGGTTTTTCTGTATGGACCGCATGACAAGGCCAAGCTAAAGAGCAGGATCACCAATGAATTTCCAGACAAAGCATTCATTTTTCGTGTGTACGAGGCGTTAGGGAATTACTACCAGATAGCCGTGGGGTTTGGCCTGGATACGGTCCATGAATTTCATTTGGAAGAATTCTGTGCTGCCTATAAATTTTCGCTGACGCAAACGCATCATGCGTTGACGTTATTGGAACTGGCCGGCTACATTGAATATACGGAGGAAGAGGACAATGTGTCCCGTTTGATGTTCTATGCCACACGTGATGAGCTGTATCAAGCACTTCGTCAAGACAAACGGACGGATGCGGTTGTCCAGGCTATCTTACGGCTCTACACAGGGTTATTTGCGGACTATGTCTATATTGATGAAGATCGCATTGCCAAAAGAGCCCAGTTGTCAGTTCCCGAGGTGTATGACACATTGGTCGGACTCTCCAAAACACGTATTCTCAGCTATATCCCTCATAAACGTTGTCAGTATATTATCTACAGACAGACGCGTGAGGAGATGCGTTATTTGTCTCTTCCCCGTTCTGTGTATGAGGAGAGGAAGGAACGTGATGAGAAACGAGTGGCCAAGGTGCTGGAATACATTGATGAGAAGCAGCGTTGTCGTGTCCGTCTTTTGTTGGCCTATTTTGGTGAGACAGAGGCGAAGGCTTGTGGCTGTTGCGATATTTGTCTGGACCGCAAATATCCGTTGGCTGAACTGTTTCCCCAAATTCGCGGGCAGCTCATATCCGTGCTCTCTGCCAGTCCCGGAATGCGACTTCCTTTGTCTGAGATTGTCAGCGCATTAGCATTCCCTAAAGAAAAAGTATTGGAGGTGGTGCGTTACCTCCTGGAACATGATTCACAATTTGGCTATCAGGACGAACAACTGCTCTTTACTAGTCTTAAAAATTAAATGCACATGAAAACGAAGCCCCTTTCACATTTTTCAATTTCTTCATCACGATTCCGCAGATTATCTTTTGTGAAGAGCCGCGATTAAGAGACTTGTGTACATAGCAACAGAGTTGTATCTTTGTCCTCTCAAATGATAATGATGCGTATGATTTGGAATAAAAGAAATGCGTGGGAAAAATGGATGCTGGGATGCGGTCTGTTGCTTTTGATCTCCTGTTTGGATGAGGTCGAGAGTGCCTATCAGCCTGGTCCGACACCGGCAGTGACCTTTCTTACGGCAGACAGTACCGTAGTGGCGGAGACCCGTTATGGGCAGATTTATGCCTCCGGGTTGCGGATGGATGAAGGGACTTCCTGTTTTCTGATAGATTTTACGTACAACGCCTTGGATACCGCTGCAATGACTGTGGGGACAAAGGGGTATTATACGGTACGGATGAAGAGCCAGACGGCAGTGGCACAGTCTCGGTTGGCGGAAGTCGTGTCTGACTGTACCTCATTGTTGCCGGGGGAGCTACCGGTGCTGGAGGCTTGTGCTACGGTGCCTGGTCTGGATACCTATTTCGATTATGTGCGAGGTTTTCTCTTCCTTCCATCCGTGTATGAGGGTCCTGCCGGTTCTGCGGTACAGTGGCGATTGGAGTATGATCCGCAGGCTGCTCCTTCGCAGGCAGAGGGTGGAACGGTCTATGACCTGTATCTGCGTTTAGTCGCCTCTTCCTCAGAAGAGTCGGCAGACAGTGTCTCTACAGAGGCTGATTTACATGCGTTTGATCTTTCTCCCCTCGTCCGTCGCATCGGAGAGAATTTGGACTGGAAGTTCCAAATCCATCATATCAGTGCCATCAATCCCGATGATAGCACCCAATTTCAATGGACCGTGTCGGCACCACTTTCTGTAAAAAAAAGAGCGAATTTGGAATAGGTCTATAGATTTTATCTATATTTGTGTTAGTTAAACGAAGAAAGGAATGTATAAGGATATCTTAAGAAGAGTGATTGCTATCATATCACAGCCGCGCAGAGCATGGCATATGTTGGCAAAGAAACAGGAGAATCATGAAGAGTTTTTGGCACGGTTTGTCTATCCGTTGATCGGTCTGATGACAGTCGTCGCCTTTGTGGGTGTGTTGTTTACCCGGAAAGAATTTGATGTGGAATTGGCGTTGAAATCTTCCATCAAGACGTTGGTCTCCTCGTTCGGAGGGTTCTTTTTGGCTGCATATGTGATGAACGAGATATGGCAAGGGTGGCTGAACCGGCAGAAGGATATGCAATTGTGGCAACGTTTCGTCGGCTATTCATCCTCCCTTATGTTTGCCTTGAACATCGTGTTGATGCTGTTGCCTGAATTTTTCTTTCTTCGTATATTTATCCTATATACTCTTTATATCATTTGGGAAGGAGCGGATATCTATTTAGGGGTTACGGAACCAGTCCGTCTGAGGTTTGTAGTAATTGCCACGGGGGTGATTCTGTTGATGCCCAATATCATTGAGTTTGTATTGGCATTGCTGATGCCAGGGTTAAGTTTTTAGGAACTATGAAAGAGAAGATTAGTAATAATGTACAGATAAAGAACAAACGGGCGACTTTCGATTATGAGTTGCTGGACACTTTTACGGCAGGCATTGCTCTGACCGGAACGGAGATCAAATCGATTCGTTTGGGTAAAGCCAGTTTGGTGGATACTTTCTGCTTGGTGGAACGGGGAGAGGTATGGGTCAAGAATATGTACATTGCCGAGTATTTTTATGGCACATACAATAATCATTCGGCCCGTCGTGATCGGAAACTGTTGCTGACTAAGAAGGAAATCAGAAAAATTGAGTCGGCTGCCCGGAACAATGGTTTTACGATTGTCCCGACACGTCTCTTTATTAATGACAAGGGGTTGGCAAAGGTGATCGTTGCCATAGCCAAAGGTAAAAAAGAATATGACAAGCGTGATTCGATCAAGGAACGCGATGACAAGCGTGAGATGGATCGGGCCTTCAAGCGGTGAGGGCGAACGCGTCTCAAAATACTACTTACATGAATAAAAAAGAACTATTTCTTCAAGCCTTGAAGGAACGGATCTTGGTGTTGGATGGTGGTCTGGGAACCATGATTCAAGGATTTCATCTGACAGAAGCCGATTATCGGGGCGACCGTTTTAAAGATTTTCCCGGACAATTGAAGGGAAATAATGATTTGTTGAATATCACGCAGCCTGAGGTGATACAATCTATCCATCGCCAATATATGGAGGCCGGTGCGGATATTTTTGCGACGAATACATTCAATGCAAATGCCATTTCCATGGAGGACTATGGAATGTCTGCTTATGTACGTGAGATGAACTTGGCGGCAGCCCGATTGGCGCGTCAGGTAGCGGATGAGTTTATGGAGGCTCATCCCGACCATCAGATTTTTGTGGCCGGTTCTATGGGACCGACTAACAAGACTGCCTCGATGAGTCCTGACGTGAACGATCCTGCATTCCGCGCTGTCACCTACAGCGATCTTTACAAAGCCTATCAGGAGCAGGTTGAGGCATTGATAGAGGGGGGGATAGATATTCTCCTTTTTGAGACCACGTTCGACACTTTAAATGTAAAAGCGGGGCTGGAAGCTGCTGCTGAAACCTTGCGGGAGAAACAGCTGGAGTTGCCGATCATGCTTTCCTTGACACTCTCCGGACAGGGTGGACGTACTTTTTCCGGACAGACGTTGGCCGCTTTCGTGACTTCAGTACAACATACACCGATTGTCAGCATTGGCTTGAATTGTTCTTTTGGAGCCGCTGACATGAAGCCCTATTTGGCTGAGCTGGCCCAGGTGGCTCCCTATTATATCAGTGCATATCCCAATGCGGGTCTGCCCAATACGTTGGGTGGTTATGACGAAACGCCGGAGACCATGCTGGAACATGTCCGTCCATTTGTAGAAGAGGGACTGGTCAATATATTGGGGGGTTGTTGTGGTACGACTCCTGCCCATATTGCCAAATTCCCGGCATTGGTGAAAGGTAAGAAACCGCATGTGCCTGTTTCGAAACCGGATTGTCTCTCTCTCTCCGGTCTGGAGCGGTTGGAAGTACGTCCGGAAAACAACTTTGTGAACGTAGGCGAGCGTTGTAATGTGGCAGGCTCGCGTAAGTTCCTTCGATTGATCAAAGAGGGAAATTATGAAGAGGCGCTGTCCATTGCCCGTAAGCAGGTGGAGGACGGTGCACAGGTCATTGACATCAATATGGATGACGGCATGTTGGATGCCGTCAAGGAGATGACGACCTTCCTTAATTTGGTGGCCTCCGAACCGGATATTGCACGAGTACCGGTGATGATCGATTCTTCCAAATGGGAAGTCATTGAACAGGGATTGATGTGTACGCAGGGCAAGAGCATCGTCAACTCCATATCGCTGAAAGAGGGTGAAGAGCTCTTTTTGAAGCATGCTGCCCGGATCCGTCAGTTAGGAGCCGCTACGGTGGTCATGGCCTTTGATGAGCAGGGACAAGCAGATACGTTTGAACGGAAGATCGAGATCTGTGGCCGGGCTTATCGTTTGTTGACCGAACAGGTCGGTTTTGACCCGAATGACATTATATTTGATCCCAATGTTTTGGCTATTGCTACTGGAATAGAGGAACATAATGGATATGGTCTGGCCTTTATCCGGGCCACAGAATGGATTAAGACACATCTGGCC